>PJET01000131.1 GCA_002825515.1 Candidatus Thorarchaeota archaeon MP11T_1
GACATCTTCGATGATGCCATTCAATAATTCTACTGCGATTTCATCTTCCGCCTTATCTTGACCACCATGGTATTTTTTCTCTGGTTGAACAATTATGTAGACTTTACCTCGATCATGTTTTCCAAGACGTCCAGCTCGCCCTAGCATTTGCTCAAACTCTGCAGTAGAAAGCCAATCTGCGCCCATTGCTAGGGATTCAAAAATTACCTGGGATGCAGCCAAATCTACACCAGCACCAAGAGCTGCAGTTGTTACTATGCAAGAAAATCGTTGTTTTGAAAACGAATATTCTATCTTTCGGCGACGAGAATACGAGAGACCGCCATGATATACTGATGTTGAAACATTGTGCTCTCTTAGCCAATCACTTAGAGCATGAGCTCTACGTCGTGAGTATGTAAAAATGATAGACTGACCCTTATTGCCAAAACTACTAACATGACGAAACTCTTGATGGACAAGACGACGTATCATAGATCTCTTTTCCTCATCAGAACGAGCAAAAACAAGATGCCGCTCCAGAGGCACAGGACGACCTTCAAAGTTCACCAACTTCATTTGTAAATCTTTGGCTAAAACCTCTGGCGAACCAACAGTAGCTGATAAGGCGAGATACTGTGCCTTTGGGTAGTGCATACGCATTCGTGTAAGTATTCCATCAAGTTCTGGCCCACGTTCAGGATCAGCTAGATTTTGAATCTCATCAATTACAACAGTTCCAACCTCCCCAAACTCAGAAGTGGTGCCGGACCGGAAAAGGAGGTCAAGAGCTTCGTAGGTAGCGCAGATGATATCTGCTTTTGCAATGTCAGTATCAACAATTGGTTTGCCTTCGTCACCAACATCTAGACGTGACATTCCAACTTTGATGCCCACTCTTAGACCAATTGATTTGTACCGTTTTCGAAATTGTTCATACTTCTCGTTTGTCAAGGCTACCAAGGGTGACATGTATACCATTTTCTTTCCATTCATCGCCTTTGGTACTCCAGCTAATTCTCCTAACAATGTCTTTCCTGATGATGTAGAGGATACAATCAACAGGTTCACATCTTTGAAGAGACCAGCATCGACAACTTGGGATTGAATTGGCAATAATTGTTCATACCCTTCCGACACAAGCTTATCTTTAAACTGAGAAGAGATTGGTAAATCAGATATCTTGCGTGAAATTCCAGTTTCTTGAGCGATTATGGTGTCGATCAACGTCAAATCTGGCTCACTTGTTGGGTCAAATCCAGGAGTCATCATCTCAATCAATCTTGGAATTGATTTTACCCTGGATACTTGTCTTTCAAGTTGATTCAGCATAGCTTTTGAAAGATGGATGCCTAGATTCTTTAGTTCCAGCCGTAGATCCCCTTGTGCGCAGTGCGTGCAAGCAACTTGTTTTTCAGTTATTTTAACTGCATTACGTCTTGTCAAAATTGTAAGTCTATCATCACGAAGACAATGTTGACAAGTTGGCACAACTCTTGGTTTTTGAGCTTCTAGTCTTGAGAATAGACTCTTGAGGTCTTTCAAAAATTCAGGTTTCTGCTCTTTAGGAATTATAATGGTTTTAGCTTTTCTTATTATGTCATGAGTTTCTTTCGGCTGATAATAAATTGGTTTATTGTACTTAATGAACCAGAAACGCTTGATTTCCAAAAGGCTGGACTCACGGTACCCGTATTCCATCATTCCACTAAGAACAGACCTTTGACGGTCTCGCAATACATCTGAGAATACATCGACTCTAGTTGTCAGCTCTTGCTTTCCAGCTCTGAAAACCAGTGTGTAGGGTTTCTTGAGCCGCTTCTGTATGTCTGCATCAGCAATTTCCAATTAGAGTCCTCATGCTTGGAGCAAATTATTTTGCCAAAGACTCTTGTGGTTGTATCATATATCGAAAATATAGGACTCGCTTTCTTTTTCTACGATAGAAAGAGTTCGTTCAAACTCATCACCGATTGCTTCCATCCCAGTTTTTGAGTCGAATCCTGCTTTCTCTACAATCATCCAATCAGACATCACATCAATATCAACAAAACTACTAAACTTGTTAAAGGGGGTAGCCATAACGACTGTTTGCTCGCGCTGCCAAAACTTACGATTATTATAGTATTCGACGAAAGGTTTGTACATTGGTCCATTTGTACCAGCGAGGATGAACTTTGCTCGTTGAAGACCTGAAACATGTGAAACATTGATACGCTTGAAAATTTCCTCGTAGTGAGCAATTTGTGGTACATTTGCTTTCATCTGAACAGTTGCTAAAGTGTCAGCAGCCAAGATATTCCCTTTTTCCACAACCAAGTTCCGGATAACTGTGACAATCTCCTCCTGTTTCCGGGCACCTAGAGGATCAATTACTTCTGGATTAACAATGTCTACCTGAGGAAGTGGTTCGTCTAGACGAAGCATGGTTGGATCAAAAATTAGAGCTGAAAGATATTCAAGCACATCAACCTGAATTTTGCCTCTGGTAGCGACACCCTTGAAGATTCCAGGACCTATTAGAACAGAATAGACAAGTGTTCCACGAATGATAGACCAAAGCTGATTTGATAAAATAAGAGCCTTGCCCTTTAAGTCAGCATCTTTGAACGCTCCCACCTGAAAATCATAACCTTCTATATCAATCAACCAATAGAGAGGTGATCGGAGGCTGTTCAAACTGTTTCCGCTCCATACACATTTAAATTCACAAAACTGAGAATTGTGGCTACAGAGAGCGAGTCTCTCTCTGCTTCAGGTGCATTAGCAATGTTGGCTTTGAAATCTTCAAGAATATTTTCAACCTGAGAGCCATCAATCTTGAGTCTATCAACAATTTCAATCAGACATTTCTCAACGCTTTCTACATGTGTGTTCTCTTGATATTTGAGAACACGTAATACACGTGCAATCTTGTGTTTCAGATATTCCTCTCTCTCACTGCCTCTACGTCTTTTTGCTAACTTGACATCTCGTTCTAGGAAATCGAAGGGAGAGGTGAGATCAGGTTCTGCTTTGTTTCCTCTTGTTGATGTGACTCCTACAGAAACATACGGAGACCTATCACCTCTTCCAGTAGCTTGTCGTGGAGCTATATGGAGCAATAAATGTGAAACCGCTTTTATTGACATATCCTCAAAAGGTCGTCCTAGTTCATCAATCAGCACATCGATACGATTTATGGCCGCATCCATTGTAAAGGAATCAGATGCCGTGAGTAGACTTTCTCGTAAAACTCGAAATAATGCTTGAGCCCTACGTTGAACTTGTAAGAATTTTCCATTCAGTGTGCTTATGTTCCACTTGGTTATTGCTTGACCAAAAGAAATGAGTACGTCTCTACTAGTCGATTTTGAGTGTTCTTTTTGCCATTCTTCGATGACAGGAGCTATAATTGTTTCAGACATCTTTGTTCTTGCAGCAATGATTGAGAGAGCTTTCTCAACTTCAATCGCAGGTCCTTCAATCCCTTCCTCGAGATTTGCTAAACTGCGAACCTGAATTTCAAGTTGCCTAACAAAGCTACCAAAAATATGCGATACCCACCTACCTTCAGCAAGTGCAAATTCCATTATGTTGCTTGGGAGGTTCGGAATATCCTCACCAACTGTAGCTCTTCTCTGCAGTTCCTTGCTGAGAAGCCGGACTGCTTGCTTTACACCCAATATGCCATCCATATTGATCAGATATGCTATCATAGCAATTTCCATAGGACAACATAGCTGTTCTGAAATCCTACTTGCATCTGCTTCAGGAACCCGTTTCACACGCTCTCGAAGGTTAGCGTATTTCTTGGCGAATTCTTGAACTAGCTTTTGACGACTTTCAATGGCCAATTTCTCAATATCGGGTTCAAGCAGCACGTCGAGATTCCTCTTAGACTCAAAATATGTCATCCTCTAGGGGATGACAAAACTAAGTCTGTAAGTGACTAAATAATGATATTTCGTTCAGATTGGACATGAGTTGCCACAAAGAGATGGAGTTGTTTGCTTTTCTACAATCCTGCTGAAAGAAGTAGAAAATGAATACCGAAGCCAATCAAAACAGATGCAAGAATTAGAGCAGATCCTACTTTGAATCTTGAGAAGTGGCGACCATGTTCGATATGAATTATCAACCAAGCTGCTGCAAATAACCCTAGAAAAATGAACAAAAGTGAAATCGGGAAGTAATATCCTTCAAATCCTTGTAGCATAAATATCGCCTCTTCTTCTGGTATAGGGCACCCTTTTCATTTCGAATTTAAACGTCACGGTATTGAAATCACGCTAAGAAATCATACTCAAGAGTGTGGTCTTTTCCATCAATCGATACAATACGAGTTAGCTTACCTTTTTTCTTGGCAAGACGTCGCTTCTCTGAGAAACTGAGAGATGAATCATCTGGTATCTCAATATCCAGAATCTCAAGATTATTCCTAATCATGATATTTTTAGTCTTTGGTCCCACTTTGTTCTTCAAGTCCGGAAGATATGTATCTAGAAGGTAGTCAAGAACTTCAGGAGTATTGCCCAGTGCCCCTTTAATGAAGACGGGATCCTTCTCGTCAGATTCTTCATCTTCTTCTGCCGGACCACCTTTTGGAAAGGATGTCTTAGTCGCGACTTTCCAAGGTTTGGTTCCATCACGAGGATTGATCGAAAGAAGGTAGAATGTAGTTGGATCGTCGACATCAAATAATGCCCGGATATCTTCGATTGGTGCTACCTCATCCACTTTCGCTTTGAAGACCGGAGTCCCTTTGCCTTTAGATTTAGTCCACGAAATAGGCATCTTCAGTTGACCAAATTCCTTTGTGCGGTCACTATAGGTAATTATGATACCCTTAATCTTATGAGTTCCTGCTGGTGCCCCTAAAAGATATCCACGAAGAATGCCTTTTTCTTGATCAAGGTCCGCCTTGAATTTAATACTAGTCTTACTCAAAGTCAATTTAGTTCTAGGACCGGGATGTGAACCAATACCATATTTCACCAACTTAGCATGTGTATGTTCATCCGGACTTCCTTTGATTATCTTCATTACCCAACTCATATTTTGGCACCTTGGTGAGGACCGGTCGATGGAGCGATTTAAACCCTTCGTGAATTCGATAGATGCACTACTTATTTCAGAGCACAACTAAACCCAGCAAACTCCATAGCCATACTGCAATAATTGTGACAACAAGAATTGCAATTAAATCTACAATAAGACCTGTCGTTATCATCTCGCGCATGTCAACCTTACCTGTGCTATAGGCAATCGTCGATGGCGGCGTTCCAGTTGGTAATGCAAAGTCCATAGAAACTGCAATTGCTATCACCATCACGATAAGGAGGGGATCTATTCCAAGACCAGTAGCTAATGGGATTGCTATTGGTATCAAAATGACTGCAGCGCCAGTATTCGACGCAACCATTGTCACAAGTACTGCTATTGTACCAATTATTATTATCACAAGGAAGGAAGGAAGCGTGCCAAGTCCGATCATCTGGTGAGCAATAAATGAGGACAAACCGGTATCAATCATCGCGCCACCCAATGCGATTCCACCACCAAGAATCATCAGTGATGACCAGTTAATACCCGAAGACACATCCTTTTCATCCAAGAGGCGAAGTACCATCAACGAGAGTCCACCCATCAGCGCAACAATTGAACTTGAGATTCCATGTCCCGACCAACCAATTGCATTTGCAATGAAATCAGGAAGTGTTTCTGTGAACCAAAGAACTATTGTTGAAATAAAGACTGCAACAACTAGCTTTTGCTCTATGGGCATTGGACCAAGTTTAAGATATTCCTTTATTGAGATCTCTCGCAGTTCGTTCATTTCCTCAATACTTTTGGGAAGTTTGAATCGGAACATTATCCATCTCCAAATCAGTGGTAACATGATTAAAACCACAGGAAGTCCAAAGGGCAACCAACTCATGAATGAGAATTGAATTCCAAGGAATGAGTTGATATATGTAGCAGCCAAAGGATTTGGAGGCGAACCAACAAGGCTTGCAACTCCACCAAGTGTCGCTGAATACGCTACACCCAAAACAAGTGCTTTCCCATATTTGTCTCTTGTTTCAATGCTTCGAATGCGACTAATTACTGCTAGAGCGATTGGAATCATAATAGCGGCAGATGCTGTATTGCTTATCCACATTGATAGGAATGCTGTTATACACATAACACTGAGAATCAAGCTAGAACCAGATCCAGCACCTCTTGATAGAATTAGCAGTGCGAGTCGTTTGTCAAGTTCATATTTATCCAATGCTCTACCTATTAGAAATCCTCCAAGTATTAGTGCTACTGCAGGGTCAAAGAAAGGTGCTAACGCGGCATCAGGAGTTCGTATATCCGTTAGGACTATCAAGATAGGAATGAGAAGAGAGGTTGCAACAAGACTGATTCCTTCAGAGAACCAAAGTATGGCAACAACCGTTAAAATCATCACAGCAGCATTTGAGTTGACAAGTGGTTGGTACTCAATAGTGAATGTCTGTTCGGACTGTCGATTAGGGCGAAGAGTGAGATTAAAATCAGCATTATCCGTTAACATGATGACAATATCGCTGGCAGATAAAATATCACCTGTTGCATCAAGTGTTATTCTAAGAGGGTTATCTGGAGTTATTAAGACAGCTAGCGGGATTGTTACTGATACATTAGTTGAGATTCCAGTGAGTTGATAGTTGGATTCCCCATCTGATGGCTCATTCACAAATGAGATATTATAGGTTTGAGAAGCATCAATTCCTATAGAGTGAATCTCTAATGAGAGGCTATATGTGCCAGGTTCAATCTCAGTAGGTGCAGTCGTGTACATAATAAATCCTGCAATAATGGTGATGACAATAATGATTGCAGTTTTACGAGATAATCTGTACTGCAATCTAACAAACCTCTTAGTCTACTGGACGTCCATCCAGAATCTTCTGAAACTCTGCTGTGGGGAGTGATAGTCCCTTTGTTCCGATAATCGTCAAAGATTTCTCAATGAACCCCGACGAAAACGTTTCAATTGTATCCACAAGCTCTTGGAATTTCTCTAAAGGACCTTCGTAGATAGTGAACCCGGTGTACTCGGTTCCAAACGCACAGGTAGCCTCAGTGACAATTTTCATGCCTTTTGGCAATTGGCCTCTTATCTCTCGCCAAGAGTGGAACCACTTTTTCTTGTCTTCATCATCCATTATTCTTAGTCTGTAGAGTGAGAGATACACAAAATCCGTTGAGCCAATATCCCCTGGAATCCTACTGCCGGCCATAGTTCAATTGTTGCACCTACCAAGCTTATAAACGCTAACGCAACGGCCAGACCTACGTTAAAAGGAGACCAAAAGAATGGGACTTAGAAAATCCGGTCATTTCTTGACCCTAATGATGCTCTATCTTGTGACCTTGATAATGCGAGCATCCTTCTATGTAACAATTGCAGTAATCTCTAGTAATGCATACATGGGGGGTATTCTGCAAGGATGGAGTGTTACAGTTATTCTCATAATCTATCCAATCGCAGAGCTGAGTACAGTTTCATTCTTTGGCTCATATAGCGATAAGATTGGAAGAAAACCCATTCTTGTAGCAAGTTTATTCATTACAGGACTAGCAGCTTTTCTGTTCGGGATTGCATCATTTGAATTTCTTGCGTACATTCTAGCTGTTCTCTTTGGCATAGGTGCAGCATCAAAGGTCACCACTACGCTCTCAATGATTGCTGACGCTTCTTCGGAATTCAATCGAGCACGATTAATGGGATATTATGATCTGTCGACTCTAGTGGGACTTGCAGGTGGTTTTGGTCTGGGAATTCTTTTGCTTGAATTCGGGTGGGAAGCCCATATACTTCTATTCGCTGCGGCAGGAGCTTGCACCATTAGTGGTATCCTTGCACTCTTTCTAATTAAGGAAACTCGAGTGGTTTCACAAACTGAGATAAGTATGACTGCTCTTTTAAAGAAGGTTGCAAGCGACCGAAGAATCCAACTTATGCTGCCAGTCTATGTTCCAATAATCTCATTATATGGTCTCATGATTTCAAAACTGAAACAAATCATTGAGGAACACTTCTCGCTCACAGAATTCGACATGCTAATCATCTTCGCAATGCTTGGGATTTCACTTATTCTGGGAATTATTACGATGGGACATCTCTCAGATCACTTAATGAAAAGAAGACCATTCATTGTTGTGGGTCTTATTGGATTTGGTGCCCTTTCATATATTCTCGTTTCAAATTCAGCTGATTTTTCAGCTGTCTGGGCGATTTGGCCTTTATTACCAATTCTTGGATTCATCGCTGGAGCATTTCCTCCTGCTGCTATGGCGTATCTTACTGATATTTCAAGTGAAGAAGCAAGGGGAAGTACCATGGGTGTTTATAGTATCTTCTTCGGCTCAGGGATGATCATTGGACCACTTGCAGGGCAAATTGCATATGAGTTGGGAACTCTTGTTGGCTTAGCTATCCTAGTAGCAGTTTTAATTGCAATCGCATGTATTGGCACGTACTTCCTTGAGGAGGCAGCTCCTGTAGTCATCGAGGATAGCTAAATCACAGCCCAATGTATTATTGGGGCAACAGCAAAGAGTTAATAGAAACGAGGCCAACAGTGCGATAGATACTCCGCTTAGGGGAGAGTCGAATATGGTTAGGCTTACGACTATTGGAAACTTCCTTTCTGGAATTGGACTGACACTACTTGGTGTTACTATTGGGCTAAAATACCTACTTGAATCACTATCAGCAACTCAGGAGCAAATGCAGTATCCTTTCTACATATGGATTGGAGCGCTTGGAATGTTAGGAGTTGTTTTGATTATCAGCATAATCAACACATTCACAGAAATGACAGGGTTCGTGCATCCCGATGATAAGCTGTTATCTAATATGCTCGTTTACATTCATGCCCTAGGAACTTTGCTCACCTTTGGAATGCTTGATGGTATTGATGCGGATCCAGTCACTCAAGGATACTTGTTTGACATGGGGACTATGATTGTGATTGCGTATATTTTCCTCTTTGTGTTTGTATTCTTTGGGAGTAAGATTGCAGAAGGCGCTGAAACAGGACAAGTGAAGGAAATGACCTCGCGGTTCATGCTGGTTTCACTTGTTTTGGGTGTAATCATGGCAGGTGTTTACCTTCTATTGAGTGTAATCAAAAACACCTGGTCATATGGTTGGGCTTCAGGAGCTCTGTTTCTGTTGGCAGTAGTTCTAGTTGTTGTAATTGTATTCTTCTTAGGTAGAAGATACGAACCAGTAGGAGAATAAATACACAAGTTGGATGGGGGTTTCTCCATCCACTCCATCTCTTTTTTTAATCGTGGAAAGGCTCTTAAAACTAAAAAATCGATAGCATGATGTTTGGTGTTTGACATGGGTGATAAACTCTGGTTAGGATACAGGCTTGATGAGCAAGGAAAACGAACCGATGAGAAATTCGAAGTGAGTGTTGATCTCCTTAGAAGGCATGGGGGAGTATTTGGTTCGACGGGATCGGGCAAGACAGTTCTCTCAAAGTGTATCTTAGAAGAAGCAGCTATGCAAGGAATTCCAATTCTTGCGTTCGATCCACAAGGTGACATCGCATCCCTAATGATACCAGGCGATCCCAAGGAACTTTCGGAGAAAGGAGTCCCACCTGATAGACTCAAAGAGTATATGGATAAGGTTCTGGTCAGAGTCTACACACCTGCGAGTAGCAAAGGACTGGCCATTTCTATCAATCCATTGAAGCTTCCTGATAGAAACGCAGACCAAGATGACATTATTCGACTCCTGGATAACTCAGCAAGAACTCTCGTGAAAGTACTCATGAAAGTTTCAGGCTTATCGAGGTCTTGGGAAGGAAAGTCATTTGCTGCAATATATGAACTTCTTAGAACAATCTGGGAAGATGAGAAGACTGAGATCGATGAATTATCTGAATTAGCGGATATGCTAGTTGCAGACAAAGAAACGGTGGGAGTTGATCTTGAACCTTTTATGAAGTTCTCCGAGAGACAAACTTTAGCTACTCGAATAAGAAGTCTTACAGTCGGTTCTTCGCAACTCCTCTTTAAAGAAGAAGGTGAGATAGATTTCGACTATCTAACACAACCAGTTAACGGTAAGACTCCAATCAATGTTATCTTTCTCAAAACACTTAGGAGTGAAGAAGAGAAACATTTCTTCATTGCGATTGTTCTGAATCAGTTATACTCATGGATGTTAAGGCAAGGCTTTACTGAGAAGCCACGCATGATGATTTTCCAAGATGAAGCAGCTCCATTCATACCTGCAGGGATGAGAGCTCCAGGACCTAAAGAAACATTCCTGTTGCTTTTCCGACAAGCACGGAAATATGGGGTTGAGTGTCTTATTGCCACTCAAAGCCCGAAAGATATTGACTACAAAGCATTCGAACAATTCAACACAATTTCAGCAGGTAGAATTAGTAGCGAACAATCACTCAAGGTTCTTGAACGTATATTAGAGCCAATTGCTGGAGAGAAAGAATCGGAAGAAATCATAACTCAACTTCCAGGCCAGCAAACTGCTAGCTTCATCTTCTCCTCCGCTGACCTTAAACCTAAAGTGAATCACATAGGGGTTCGTTGGCTTCTTACAAAGCACATCACACTTACTGAGAAAGATGTCCAAACTCATATGCAAAAGTTGAGGACAGAACAAGAGAAAATACTCAAGAAACTCGAAGAGGAACGCCTAGGTCGAGAAAAACAGGAAGCTGCCGAGAGGGAGAAATCACGATTAGAGAAACTAAAGAAAATTGAAGACGCAAAGAAAGAGGCTGAACGGAAGCGTCTGGAAGAGGAGAAAAGAAAAGCAGATGAAGCAGCACGTTTGGAACGAGAGAAACTTCTAGCAGAAAAAAAGGAGAAATTCAAATCTGCAAAGCCTACAGACAAAGTCTTCGAAACACGAGGTCAAGCTGGTTTGCTCTCGTATGAAGATATAATCAACGGTTTCGTTGCAAGAATTGAAGCAATTGCTAGGAGAACTTTCGGTCTGCCATTCTTGAAGGAACTGGTAACACGAGGGGAGCTTCATTATGAGAAATCAATGTCATTTTACTTGACTGAAACAAGAGAAGCTATCAAGCAGGGATTGGCCAAGAAAGTAAAGAAAGAAGTTACAAGAAAGGGGAAAACTCGAAAGGAAGATTATCTATTGTATGAGTTTGAGTATATGCTCAAAATGGTCATAGATAGTATGGGTATAAAGGAACCGGAATACGTTGATGAAGTGAGATTAAAGAAGGAATTCGAGCAGATGGTAAATAAGGCTAGTAAGAATAGCTTACTCGAGAGAATAGTCCTTGGTCAACCATTTCTGGAGTTCTAGGTTTAAGAATTGAAGATCAATGGTTTGGAAACTTTGCAGTCTAACCATTGATCAATCATATCAAGTGTTACTCTTAATGCTTCATTCATCATGGTTCTTGAAACCACTTCAGCACCATAAAGAAGAACGAGTACTCTTTTACTAGTCTTCGTAATCATAGTCAACTCTGAATCATGAGTGGCATAGCCAAAACACACAATCTTATCATTATCAGCCACGACAATTTCCCTACCTCGACAAACTATTGTCTTTCCTCCAATTCTTTGAAACACCTCGCCCTTGATTGCAGTGCGAATGATTAGATCACCTTTCAACTTTGATTCGTCGATTAAACCGATTGGTATCTTATGATAAGCAGATGCAAGGTTGATAATGTCTACAACGTCAGAAATTCGCCATAAATTTTGACCTTTTAGAACCCTGCGTAGTACTGCTTCACTGGACACACGAAGTTTCGTCGGATCCATCCCGAATGTCCAGTAGAGGTCTCGATAAGACCGGAAAACTGGGTCATCCTTCGCATCCTCTAGTGTCATGTCAGACCGAATTTCATTGAAAGTTTCTATCTCATACTTTTCGAATGATAATGTAGATTGACCAACCCTTAGATCGTCGAGAATGACCATTGCTACACTAAGTCCAGGTCGTTCTACCATGAAACGAATATTCGGTCCTTTTGATTGAGTCATGATGGAAATACTCGGCTACCTTCCCTTTGAGTATTGTGAGTTCCCTATATTTGCTCAATCAACTCATCTAAAGACTCCACAGTGATTGATGGTGTCCCATCAAGTTCACCTGATTCAAAAGCCACAATATTTTCGGGGTCGCGCTTAACTAAGATCGTGGTCATTCCTGCTGCATTCCCACCTGCGATGTCTGATTTTGGATTATCACCAATCATTACAGATTCCGAAACTTGGCATCCAAGTATCTTTACAGTTTCTATGAAAATCTCAGGAAGTGGTTTTCCAACAACGACAGATTCCACGCCTGTAGCATGTTCTATTGCAGCTACAATAGACCGCTCACCAATGAAAATATCTTCAGTCCCTAGATAGAGACCAGGATAGTCCTTACTCCCACTAAGACAGATTAGTTTTGCACCTTCTTTGACCATTTTGGTCGCAAAATTCAACTCCTGAAAGGTCATTCCTCGATCTGCAGCTACTGCGACAAAATCAATTGGTGGATTATTAGTAACGTCTAATCCCCTTGCGACAAAGTCTTCTTGAGCTCCACCTTCTCCAATTACGAAGCATCGTGCTCCTGGGACTCTGTTGTGTACATATGCGGCACCTGCAGCACCCGCAGTGAAAACCCGATCAATTGGAATTTTAAAACCTGCAGCTGAAATTGCTTGGTTCACTTGTCTAGAGGATAGTCGACCCACATTCGTAAGAATTGCTACCTCGTATCCCTTCTCTATCAAAACGTTCCATAACTTCAAAGCATCTTCAAATGGATTTGGATGTTCAACATCATGGATTAGCGTATTATCAACATCAAAAACCCAAAGTTTCTTGTCACGCAGATTCATGATATTAGCTCCATTTTCATGAATGTGTAGTCACCAAGAAAAAAGTACCTACTCTTTCTCAAGAAGTGGAATTACACAAATGAAGCGAAATGGTTTGGAACCGTTTGCATTGTCATATCCATGTGGCAAATCTGATGGAACATAGACGACATCATCCTTCTTTGCAACTAAGCCTTCAACATCACCAAGAACTTTAGCCTCGCCTTCCAGAACGAATATTTCATGTTCTTCAGGATGCGCATGCAAAGGAATTATTCCACCAGGTTTTACTTCAAAATGACGCATAGCGTATGTCTTTGCTCCAGTTCTTTTGCCAATCAGCCAGCGCATCATAACATTCTTTGAGCCAGCCATTTCAACAGGATTTTCTTCTCGTTCCTTGAAACTAATGACATACACGATGCATAGACCTCCTTATTTGACCTACAAGTGGAAATGAAAATCAACAAAGCAGATTATTAGTATTCGCCTATGGACTTGCAAGAAAAATCACTACTCTCCTAAACAACACAGAAAGCTTAATCTTTAAACATTAGGAAGACCTGTCATTAAATGCCAGAAAAGATGCCCTCTTCGAGGATATTACAATGAGCGAAGAAGACACGTACATTAGAGCAAAACTAACAGACATTAATGGAGCTATTGAGAGACTCACTCAGATGTTGAATAGAATGATTGAGGTCATCTCAGCAATCACTGAGGTGCAAGAAAACACATCAGAGCTTACTCTTGCAGTCAATGTCAACACAGAGAGACTTGATGAAATCATACGCATGGTCAAGGAGATAGAGCTAGGAGCTCCTGTAGCTTCAGGGAGTGGAGGACCAAGCATAGCTGATAAAGGTGCTGTGTCCAATCTTCAACAGGTTCTTGACACACTTGAAACCCAAGTAAGAGAAGGCGTGATTGCTAGTGATTTAGCTCAGAAGATTAATGAATCAGCAGAAATCCTCGAAGGCAAGGGAGCCGCAAGTGGAATCATAGTAAAGATGCAAAGATGGACACGAATCCTTCGAACCTATGGAAGAGTTGACACAATAAGTCCAGCAGATTTGTCTAAACTTAGAGCTGATATTAAAGAATGGAGCAAAGATCTCTCAAAGATGAGATAGAGGATCTAGTTGCCCGTTTAGTGTGATTTAAGGACAAATGATGTTCATTATTTAATGAAATTGGATTTAGCGCGTAAAATAGCATGCTGGATAAGAATCAGTCAAAACTTAATAATAGACAGAATATTGCTCAAGTAACCCTCTGCCGGGAATAATGAGGTGCACATGAATGACAATACCCGATGAATGGGAGAGTCGAATCCGAGATACAATCAAGGGATTCCCTTCACCACATCGTGAAGAAATTCTTCAGCTATGGGATGAATGGCTCAAATCAAAACCAGAGTCACCGCTCTATGAAAACTGGTCTATTTATTCTTCTAAGATAGATGATCAAGATGCACTATATACCGACACGCGAGTCTATCTACGGAAAATCAAAAACGAGCTAAGAGAGATGGAGATTCCCCTGAAACTTTGGCAAAAAGTAGCAAAGACACTTGCTGCTGTTGCGAGTGTGTTTCTGGTCATTTTTCTTGCATTGTCAAGAGCGATGAGAGTGGCTGAATAACTGCAACCGTTTCTCACTCGTTATAATAGAGCGCCCAACTTATATTATGCATATGTAAACCTTCTATTGGATAAAATGGAGAGCTTTTACGAGTCTATACCAGAGTCAATGGGGAATTTACTTCTGAGAGCAGCTAAAGAGGTAAAGAAGGCGAAGAGAGTGTTTGCATTCTCCCACATAGATGCTGATGGTATAAGTGCGCTTGCTATTGTATCTTTGATGTTGGAACGAGAAAAAAAGGACTTTGAGTGGAAGAATGTTCATCAAATCAATTCTGAATCTATTATTCAGGTTGAAGAAGACATTCGTAAATACGAACCAGATTTGGTGATTTTTAGTGACTTCGGAACTGGGCAAATGGATTTGGTAATGAATCATATTCATGAAATTGACACAGTAAACTCAGTAATAGTTTTGGACCATCATCTTCCTTCTAATGACTTTGGTGAGGACTATCAACAAGCATCATCATCTAAAATGATAGAGATTAATCCTTGGCAACATGGAATCAGTGGTAGCTATGATCTCTCGGGAGCTGGGATGGCCTTTCTTCTTGCCCTCTTTGTTTCTGAAACCAACATTGATCTAACAGAGCTGGCAATTGTGGGAGCTACAGGAGACCTCCAAGACTACTATGGAAGAGGTTTTGTAGGCCTTAACAAAGAAATAGAAGAATTGGGGGAAAAATCAGGTTATCTACAGGTTGTTAGAGACCTCACCTTCTTTGGCATCCATACTCGACCTTTACCATATCTACTTCAATATGCAACCGACCCGTACCTTCCCGGACTGACTGGGTCTGAAGAAGCGTGTTATGCATTCTTCCAGGACCTTGGAATAGACCTAAAATCGGGTGATGAGTGGAGGACATGGGTAGACCTTGAACCAGAGGAGAAGCAATTAGCAATTCAGGGCATTATTCAAGTGGTTCTACAACATTATGATGATCCAAATGTGGCTCAGGGAATCATCGGCGACACCATCGTACTAACTCAGAGACCACCAAGAACAGAGATGCGAAGCGCAAAGGAATTCTCGACTCTTCTCAATGCTTGTGGAAGAAATAAACGTCCAGAAGTTGGTGTGCGAATATGTATGAAAGATTCTGAGGCTTTTACAGAGGGGACCGCGCTTCTTCAGCAGCATAGAGCTAATCTTGCGGGTGCGCTTCGGCGTCTTGAAGAAGATGGTTTCATTGAGATGAAAGGGATGTATGTTGTTAATGATCCTGATACTCCTGATACTATTATCGGAATTGTAATCGGAATGGCACAAGGGTCGATGATTATCCCCACGGACAAGCCAGTAATTGGAGTTAGTACAAACACAACTGATGATAGTCCCTTGGCTAAGTTATCTGGTCGAGCTCACAAACGTCTTGTCGAAATGGGTATTAACCTCAAAGATGTATTTGTCGAAGTTGCAGACATTCTTAATCAAAGAAGTGATTCTTTGATTGCTGAAGCTGGAGGACACCCAATGGCTGCTGGAGCGTTCATTCAGAAGACACACTTAGATGAATTCTTGGAACTAGCTTCACAAAAGTTGGTACACCAGCTAGGTAACTAGGGAGAAAAAAGGTCGTAGGGGGCTTCTAGCCCCCATTATCGATCCTGAGAATTAATAATCCTCAGATGTTAGTGATGCACCTATTATACCAGGTATAAAGAGTAGCCCGAATGAAACACCGAAATCAATAGCAAAAGTTCGAGCTATGTTCAGCATTTCATTGATGTTAGTCGGATCTCCAGCCCAGCTTAAGACATAGAATCCTAGGAAGAAGAGAACCATAGCAATTATTGAAACAAATAGCATCCTAACCCCACTCTTGGAGATTAGGCCAGCTATGAAACCAGCAACACCAAGTGCTACAAGTGGCGAATAAATGGGTGTTGCAGCTGTTGCTGCGGTATATGGGAATAGCAAAACACCGAAGAGGGTTGCACCATAGGTCATAAGATCCCCTGTTATATCGCTGCTCCCAATGATAGCCTGAATTGCTGCAATGTCGAGCCCCACTATTTGGAAGGCTCCGATAATGATTGCGGTCACTAAACAGATTAGTAAAGCCATTATTGTTCTGAACATAGTATTTCTACACGTCCTTATGTCTGGAAAGACTCGTACTCTCTGATTATTTGTTGGCTTTTATATTTCGTGGCAATATAGATTGATGATATATCGTTGCATATTACAGGTGTCTTATGTTTCTTTCATTAATGCAAGGATTCTATCACGTACAGAATGAATAAGGTCTACAATTCTTTGATTAGCCATGTCATCCGGAAGATGATCAGGATGAAACCAATCAACTTCTCCTCCTTCTGTTTCGGAACGCGTTTTCTCAGTAATTGCCCTTGCGAGAAAATGGTTTAGAAGAAAATGGAATTCAACGACTCCAGATGCATCCCTAGTTATTAAATCAGCAGTACTTATGAAATC
This sequence comes from Candidatus Thorarchaeota archaeon MP11T_1, assembly GCA_002825515.1. The sequence goes on from PJET01000131.1 coordinate 16,920, forward strand.
CAATACTTTGCATTTTACTCCAGTTTCTTCTTCCACTTCGCGAATGACTGAGGCCTCTTGTCTTTCACCAAGCTCCACGCCCCCACCAGGAATGCTCCAGAGACCAGCTCCTGGATCCTTATCACGTCTTGCCAGAAGAACGCCTTTTGGTCCCACAACAATAGCTCCTACACCTGGAATGGGTAGTGAGGGGTATCTTCTATCGTTCATTTAGGACATCTCATTATGTGGCTGCGAGACCAACAGGCATGTTAATCTTTGCACCGCAAGATTGACACACCTTAGACTGATAGATATCAAATCCATTTATTTCATCATAAGGAAGTCTAGATTCAAATTTACATTTGTTGCAGCGCAACTTTACATATCCTCTTAATTCGAAGACTACTCTCCAAGCATTTCGAGCGTATTCTAATTTTCCTTGCCTATCATATTCAATAGCTAATGCAACCCAGGGAGAAGCTGCTCCAGAATCAGCTTTTGTCCATCGAATCAAACATTCAATGTACTTCTCTTCCATTCCTAAAAGAGGATAAACACCACATAACCCTCTCCAAGATTCAGGATTCCTTCCCAGCTCTGCTTCTGCACGCTTCAAGAAATGTTGGCACGCGGTGTCATCACGTGCTAAGTGAGCAAGAACAGCAAGTCTTGAAAGAGCCTCAATATTTACTGGGTCATCTTCAACTACTCGATGGAAGCATTCTTTTGCACCATCATGTTCACCAGATATGAATCTAAGTTCACCCAATAGAATTTGGGATCGATAGTCATTAGGGTCGACGATATTTGCATGCCCAACAAATGGCGCAGCTTCAAATGTTCTATTCTGTATTAGTAAGAGATAAGCATAGTTCGATATTGCAGCCATTAGATTTGGATTTAATCTATGGACCTTTGCCCACTCCTCGGTAGCAGCAGTGAAATCGCCTAAACGGTAAAGTGTCAGTGCATAGAGTCCTGTTAACTCAATTTCATCGGGAAATTGTTCGAGGGCTTGTTGGAGATAACCTAGTGCTTCTCTATACTCGTTCTTTCTGTATAGAATTCGGGCCAAGTCAAGCCAAACCTCAGGTTCTGATGAATCCAATCTATGGGCTTCACGAATCCTGTCTTCTGCATGATCAATCTTGCCGAGTGCCCAAAGTGCCCTTCCTAAGAATAATTCTACAACGCAATGTTGTTCAACGAGTTCTTCTGCTTGTTCAAGAACTTTGACTGCCTCTTTGGGCAGTTCTGCTTGGACATATGCCATACCAAGACAAACAAGAGCATCCACATTCTCATCATCTTCTTCAACCAAAGGCTCAAGAGCTTCTATTGCATCTTTGGGACGCCCTTCCTCAAGAGCTTTCATTGCAGATTTGATGATTTTTTCAGACACGTCAGTACAAACCTTCTCACCAAGTGTCGTTTGCCACTCAAGATCACATTGCCTTGTATGACAGTTGTTGGCTCACATCTGTATTATAAGCAAGATTTGATATGGCAAAAAATGATGACGGACCGAGAATATGCAACTCCATTCAGTGTACTGCATGCAGCTAGTCTCCTTGGACAAAGGATT
>PJET01000006.1 GCA_002825515.1 Candidatus Thorarchaeota archaeon MP11T_1
GCTGTTACGCTTTCGTTCGGGGATAGCTGCTTCTAAGCTCACCCCCAGACTGTCTTGGGCTCTCGACGCCCTTCTTCACCGCACTTATCTGGCACTTAGGGACCTTAACCATACTCTCGGTTCTCCCCATCTCGGCCTGCCGAGCTTACCCCGGGCACCCGTCTCTTGCCGTCTACGGTTCATGCAGCTTCGGAGTTTTCAGGATGGTGAAGGACTTGACGTCCCCCGGGCACATCCGAAAGTGCTCTACACCACATGATACCTCAAGCAAGGCTTGGCTGCGACCAACTTCGCGGAGAACGAGCAATCACCAGTCTAGATAAGCCTTTTACCCCTTCGCGCAGGTCAACGGAAAGAGTTGCACGTCATAACCCTATCGGGCCTCCACCGAGCTTTCGCCCGGCTTCACCCTGCCCACGCCAAGATCGACTGGTTTCTCGTGTCATGGGAGTGACTTCACGCACTTTCACACGTCGCCCCTCACCCGAAGGCTGCGGGCTTGTCGCTTTCGCTTCGTTTACAGTTTCTTACCTTATCCTCGCCACGCCCATGAACTCCCTGGCCCGTGTTTCAAGACGGATGAAGCTGACTCGATCCGCTCGAGTCCTACAACGCAATCACTCGCGCTTCGTTCCCCGAGCATCTGCTCTTGTAACCAGCTTCCTTTGAGTAGACCAATGGTTTCAGGTGCTTTTCACCCCGCTTCCGCGGCACTTTTCAACTTTCGCTCGCGCTACATAGTTTACTATCGGTTTGGCTGAGTATTTAGGCTTCACAGATTGCACCTGCGATATTCACGCGAGACATCCAACCCGCGCTACTCTGGATCCTTAGACATGCCTGCACTTTACGCCTACGGGGGTGTCACCCTCTATGCCACATCGTTCCAGACGACTTCGGCTTCATCTGCAGAGGCACTTGTCCAGGCCCTAACACCACATCTCCCCGTACTCATCGCACAGGGATTCAGTTTGGCCTATTCCCCTTTCGCTCGCTGTTACTCAGGGAATCACTTTTGTTTTCTCTTCCTGCTCGTACTAAGATGCTTCAGTTCCGAGCGTTCCCATTCGAGATTTGACCCTCGAACAGTATAGGGTATTAGCCTATACTCGGAAGTCCTATTCGGGAACCCTGGGTTCACAGACTTCATGCGTCTACCCCAGGCATTTCGCTGCTTGTCACGCCCTTCATCGGCTAGCCAACCAAGTCATCCACCACTGGCCGTTTAGCGAATCGCAAATCTACTCATGTGTTGACACAGTATTACCTGTTGTCCACTCAATGTGAACATGATTATCACTAATCATGCCAAGGAGTTATTGTAGTAACATTTCCCTACAATTAAATTAATTTGATCAGTGTACCTCCATCCTCTGCAGTCCACGCGTCTGACTCTCCATGACACACTTCACAGAGTCTTCGACGTTGACGGTCCTTCACCAGGAATGGTACCATTCTCATGACCTGGTCCCGATGAACCTTCGTTCAGTGTTCAAGAACTCTGAACTCCAGACCTAACGCTAGCGCACAACACTTTTGGTGAGCGCTCCGCCAGCCTAATTTGCTGGTGATTTAAAGCTTGCTATACGTCGAGGGTAGTAACCGTCACCGGTGCCACCAGAAACAGCCTCACGACGTTTACGTCGCATAAGACCTTCTCTTCGACGAAGAACACATTATTTCCTCCACTATTTGCGTATAAAGCTTTTGTCAGAGGCGACATTTTCAAGCTCTATTTCACTAACAACACCTTATTTTGAGCCTCAATGAGATTTGAAATGCCCTTTGTTGCAAGATCCAACATCTCATTCATAATATCACGGCCAAAAGTGGCTCCTTCTGCGGTTCCTTGAATTTCAACAAAATCATTCCCACGCATAACGATGTTCATATCAACATCAGCCTGAACATCCTCAAGATAACAGAGATCAAGCAAGACCTCGTTTTTAATTACTCCAACACTAACAGCAGCAACGTTGTCAGATATAGGACTTTTAGATATCATTTCCATATCAATCATGTATTGAACTGCATCGCAGAGTGCAACATATGCACCTGTGATTGATGCAGTGCGTGTCCCACCATCAGCTTGGATGACATCACAGTCTATTCGGATAGTGTTTTCTCCGAGTTGAGTCATATCAACTGAGGTCCTTAGTGACCGTCCAATCAGTCTTTGAATTTCTTGTGTTCTACCACTGACTTTGTATCGATTCATACGGTCATCTGTAGAGCGTGGTAGCATCCCATACTCAGCCGTCACCCATCCCTGCCCCTTGCCATTGAGCCAGCCGGGAACTCCTTCCTCAACTGTTGCAGTGCAAATGACTTTAGTCTCTCCAGTTGTGATCAGGACTGACCCCTCTGGATGCTTGAGGAAATTTCGTGTGAATTCAATGGGTCTGAGCTCGTCATTGACCCTACCATCTACTCTGGGCATAGGAACGCATTGGCAAATCGACTATTAATTAGTGTCGGGACTCATATTAGATAGTTTTATTGACGTTTGCCCCTCTGGGAGTGTTGTCAGAATGCACTAGAGAACATTGGAGAGGAAGAAGGAGATGCCAGACGTACGAAAACGGTTTACAGATGCACTGAAAGACACAGTCAATGAATGGAAACACAATAAGAGTGTCAAGGGCATCTTTGTTTACGGGTCGTATGTGAGAGGAACAGCAACCGCAAATTCGGACTTGGATATATGCATTGTTTGGGATGCTGATGAGGCGCCAGTGAGACTGATGTCCACACATAAAGAAGTGCTGGTCGATATGGTCTTCATGACAGTCAAAGAAGTTGAGGGCGTTTTTGATGGGATTACGAAAGATGTTACGAAAATATCAGAAGTCATCAATCGTTTGAAAAATTCTCTCGTGATGCATGATAAAGATGGATTGGTAAATGATTGGCAAAAGAAAGCAGCCAATTATGTATGGTCTGAAGAGTCTGTTTCACAGGTTAAGAAATTGGCAATGGAATATTTGGAGAGAGCAAAAAGATTCGTTGAAGATGATGAAGCGCCAAGTGCAATTTTTGAGATGCGTGAGGGTATATTCAATCTTGGTCGGATGATTCTCATGGTGAACAATAACTTTCTGATACTCAAACCAGCTGAGGTCTTAACCGAAGTCAGAATGCTCGACCCTATGACCTATTCATTGTTCCTAAGAGCGTTCAAATTGAAAGGTATGGATGAACCCAAACTCTTGGCTGTTCTTAATGACTTACGTCAGTGGTTAGATATTGCCGAATCAAGAATGGGTGATGTGAAACTTGATGAGCAGGCATTATTAGCCACAGGAATCTTATCACAAGCTCAGAGAGAGTATCATGGATCGTTAGGACTGACATACAATGGGGACTATGAGTTAGCAGTTCTTGAGATGCGCCAAGCAGCGTGTTCTCTTGGAAGAGCACTCATCACAATCAAGGAATTCTCAAGTTTCGTGGATGGTATATTCATGGACCAACTTAGTGAAACTGAACCTGGCTTCTATGAAGAAATACTAGTTGAACATGGGGCTTATGATATCCTTCCAAAAGAGATAACGAGGATTATTGGAGAAGCTCAGTTCATTGCACAGCGGCTCTAAGCTAGATTGATTAGGTGGATTTTGATTTTAGAAACAGTGTTGTCCATGCATGATGTTGAAATATTGAAGCTGTTGAGTGTTACTTTAACTAGAGACAAACAGAGTCTACTTGAAGACGAGCTTCGAAAATATGGAGATGCGACTAACTGGACAATAAAACAAATACTAAAGCAAAGGCTTTCATCAAAATCAAGAACTATCGAGGTGTTACTGGATAACTTCTCAATTAAGTTTGACAAGAGACGTAGCTATCTCGAAGATGTGGTGAAGACTGCAAACGCGGAGATTACTAAGCACAGAAAGCTCGCTGAAACTATCCGTAGTATGAAAGACAAGACTCCATTTTTCAAACCAGGTCGACTGATTTTTTCGCAGCCCATAGTTCGGTTGAGCGACAAGGCGGTTACACTTACTCTCTCCGATGGGAGCGTACTTCCAATACCCTTCGACAAACGTAGTAGAAATCGAGTTGCGGATAAGATATCAGCAATCCTCAGGGGAACGAAAGAGGGAGACCTCAATAGAAACTATGACCGTATTAGAATCACATGGAACAGAGAGGGATTCGCAGATATTGACATTAGAGTTAGAAAACAGGATTCAATGAACAATTAGATTACAGTGAAGGAGTCCATGAAACTACAGAACCGGATAAGTCAGCAGTATATATTATTGTTCCATCCAAGGACCAAACTATTGACGATATTCCTGTCACTAGTTGACCGGTAGCCACTTCTTTGTTATTCTCTAAAGACCAGATTCGAATCGTACGGTCCCAGCTTGTTGAGGCGAGATATTGTCCGGTGGGGTCCACAGAGAGTGCGCTGGTAATGTCTGAATGTCCTGACACCTTTGATATGTCGTTGGTATTGGTAATATTGACATGGACTATTTCTCCACTTTGAAGTCCTAGGAAAACAATTGAACCATCTGGCGCGATTGTCATTGACCTTATGCGATCCTCCTGTTTTACTAAGGTCTTTTCAGACTCATAGGATGATAAATCCCATAATCTACATGTCCCATCGTATGATGCTGTCACAAGTTTTTGGTCTTCATCAATTAGTGCTATGCCAGAGATATCAGAGTTGTGAGCTTGAAGGTTTCTAATGCTCTTTAGACTACGTAATGAAAATACTTTCACCATTCCATCACGGGAGCCTGATGCACCTTTTCCTAGCTTTAAGGAAACAGAAAGAGCTTTCACTTCTGATGGGTGTTTGAGAACAAGAGTTTCTTCAGGATTTTTAACATTCCATAATCGGGTAGTTTGGTCCCAGCTGCATGAAAGAATTGCATTTGAAGTACCTGCAAAGGATACATCAGTGACTGCACCATCATGACCAGTAATTCCTCGTTTTGTTTTTCCTGACTTGGGATCAATAAGAAGTATTTCTGAGTCCATTTTTCCACAGGCAATCAAGTTTCCTTTGGGAGATATCGAAATACTTGTCAGTGGGGAAGGGGAACTATCAGTTGGTCTATAGAGGTCTAGCTTCTCCAAACTGAATCACCAAAGAATTGGTACCAATCAATATTCAGAGTAGGTTCGGTTTAAAGGTGTGTAACATTCTAATCTCTCTTTACCTTTGCATAGATTATCGGGATTGATAGAGCTATTGCAATTACTGTCACTATGATAAGAAGTATGGGTGGGTCTAGCTGATATTCTGTGTTATTATAAGCCGCTTCTACAATAAAGACTTCCAAGACTTCCCCGACCGTTTCAAGACTTTCAGCGCTGCACTTGTCAGGTGTGTCCTCAAGTGTGTGCCAATAGTAGGGGAATGGGTATTGGATTATGTCGACAGCTGGGATGCCAACATCAAGAAAGGGTCTATGATCATCGAGTACTGAACCACCGCTAGAGTCAATGAATGTGTCATTATGTCCCAAATGTTCAGCAATATTCCATATAGAGTTTTGAAGAGAAGTCGTGGAACTGCGTTCACGAGGCAAATAGAGATTGGTATCGCCTACCATGTCTACTAAAACCATAGCATGAATTGAATCTATACGGTCTGCGGTCAACTGAGAAACATAGTATGAGGATCCTTGGATCCAATCCCATCCTGAAATTCCTCCTGAGTCTTCTGCATCAAAGAGAACAATCTCTATGGAGGACCGAGTGTCATTTGAAAGGACACTCGCTAGTTCTAAAAGAACTGCAACACCGCTTGCACCATCATTTGCTCCAACACCAGATCCAGAATCTGAGAGTCCTGGAGGTCGTGTATCATAGTGCGCTCCAAGAATGATTGGCGAATTGTTGTGTGAGTTCCAAGTTGCAATGATGTTTACACAATCGACATTATTGTAAGTGAAATTCTGAAATTTAATATCCCATCCAAAGGATTCGAGTGTTTCAGCTATCATAGTTCTGCAAAGACTAAGATTATCCGAACCGGGCGGACGAGGGCCAAAATCACACTGGTCTATCAGATACGAGTATGCATCTGACCCATTGAACAAGGGAGTGTGGGAGATTTGTTGAACATTAATTGGATTCACAGAAAGACCAACTAATAAGAGCACAATCAATCCAGCATTCAGGCATTTCATTGTAGAACCTACCGATGTATATGTACCTATGAAGGTTTTCAGTTTGGTGAAATGAGATGAGACTGAACTACTTGTTTAATGATTGTTGGAAACTCTCGTGGTAATCTTTTGAGAATAATATAGGGAATGTCTGCATAACCAATCTCACCACGAGCCACCATTGTCATTATCTCCGATGCTAATTTGTGTCCATTAACTCTTGGTAGAATAAAATCTGCAAGTGAGGGCCCTCTAACTCCAACTCGGGTAGCTAATGCAAAATTAGCTGAGAATTCCTTGAAACATAGGTCTTGGTATGTGGAAAGCGTCGCTTCATCATACCGATTTTCGTCATATGCTCTGTTAATGACCGAAGCTGCAAACTCACCTGATTTCATTGCGTAGGCAATGCCTTCACCCATAAGTGGGTCTACAAACCCTGCAGCATCTCCAATTAGGATTGCACGCTGTGTCACATTCTTACTACCAAGACCATCTCCACCAAGGAAGAAGGTTCTTCTCTTCTCAAGATTTAGACCAACACCGATACGCTTCTCTACACTCTTGCAAAATGAATCAAATCGTGGTCTAAGAGAGCGCATATGTACCCCAGCTCCTGCAATCCCAATCGCCAGGTGTTCCTTTTTTGGAAAAACCCAACCATAGCTAACTCGACCTTCAACTGGGCTGACTTCGAGGATAGTTGGATTTCCTCCTGTAGCCTTTAGCACACCCGACTCTCCAACATAGAAGTCAGTTTCCATTCCAAGCCCGACTTTAGTCAAATCCTTCCGTTTTGGTCGTAGTCCCAACGCTCTACTCACAATGGAGTTCACTCCATCAGCCCCAAGGAGGTATTTTGTTTTGAACTCGGTTCCGTCTGCAAGTCTAACATATGCTGTGTCTGATGATACTGATGCATTGGTGACTAGCGAGTTTTCAATAAGTTCTGCTCCCGCATCATTTGCTCGTCTAGCAAGGAACTCATCAAATCGGTCGCGAAAAACTGTAATTCCAATTATCTTGTCTGAAACAAACTCGGTTACCTGTCCATCATGCAAGAGGAACCTAAGTCCGAATATGCGTTGTTCAACTAAATTACGAGGCAGCTGACCACGAATTAGATGGAGCCCTCGATACATTACAGCTCCTCCACAAGGCTTCTCTCGTGGTAGCTTGAATTTTTCAAGTAACAATGTTTTGAGGCCCTTTTTTGCACAATCATGGGCAGCAATAGAGCCCGCAGGACCTGCGCCAACAACAATGACATCGTATGTCAAAGATACCATGAACCTCCATTGGGTTCTTTGAAGACATTCAGAGCCGAACCCGGTAATTTCTCGTAAATATGTTGAACTATTTAGCTTTAGCATTGATTCATAATGAACTCAAAAGTATCATTAGTGGAGTGGATGTCCGCTCCTATCTTTTCTCGAATCACTTGTTCATAAGCTGGATTGATCTCATAACCAATTGAGTTCCGTCCTAACTCACGAGCAACCTTGAGTGTTGTTCCACTACCAGCAAATGGATCAAGAACCGTATCACCAACAAAGGAATACAATCGAATGCATCTTCGGGGAAGTTCCTCAGGAAATGGTGCAGGGTGACTTTCTTGTTTAGCAGAAGCTGTTTGAAAGTCCCAAATTGAGTTCTGAACCCAATCTGTAAATTCGCTATGTGTTATCGAAGATGCCTTTTTGATTTCTTTCTCAATGGGCGGTCTCCTTCCGCTCTTTGAAAATACAATAATCCATTCATATGGATATGTGGATAGAAGATTTGGAGGGTATGGATAAGAACCCCAAGAACTGAATCTAGCAGACTTTCGTTTATCCCAGATATACAATGAGTGAAAATACATAGTTCCAAGCGAATTCATGAATTTCTCAAGATCAGGTAAGACAGTTTTTGTGACCCTACGATTAAACTTAGTTTTCTTTCCTGTGAGCAGAATGGGCATGATGTTGATGATAAGCTTTCCATCTGGAACTAGCTTCTTCACACACTCTCGAAAGACATCACAAATGGATTTGAAATATTCATCATAATTCGTGGATGTTTGCCCAATCCCTCTTTCGTCACCGTAATCCTTCAAGTTCCAATAAGGAGGTGAAGTCACAACAAGATGGACAGATGAGTCCTGTACTTCATTCATACTTGTGCTATCACCAATCACGACCATATGGTGAGTCAAGCCGACCTACGACCTCCTCTAGCGAGATTCCAGACTATTATTTGCTCTTTCCTCTTTGTTTTGTTAATCCTATCCCAGAGTCCACTTGCTGTCTTCGTGTATTCTCGCTCAACAATATATGGATGATTCCAGGGAGCTATCTCAGCGAAGAAGTCAGATCCTCTGATTAGTTTGCCACGAACCTTACGGTCTCCTACAACGAAAATAACAAGTGAATCATCATGAATGACTCTGTCTATCGCAATCAATGCTTGCTCCATATCTTCCCTATATGTTGAGTAATTCTGAATGAGACCTTCACGGACAGAAGCTCTGTCCATGGTAAGTATCTCAAATACTATCTTTGAGTAGTAGCTAGTATAGTCAAGAGCATCAAAATAAGGGGGGCTAGTGTAGACAATATCTACTGACTCTTCTTCAATAACATCATGAATACTACGAGCATCATAAGTATGAATCTTTGCAGAGGGCGTACCATTCACAAATTCTATGTGTTTTTTCGCTTTTCTCAGAAATGTTGAGTAGAAGTCAACCTTACTTAATGGCTCGTTGATACGACCTATCGACGTAGATGTCCATAGCCACCCATTACAAGCTCGGGCAGCAACACATATCGATCCATAAAGTGCTGCTTTGAGATAAGACGAGAATTTGGTAGAGACATGTAATACCCTCATGATTTGGTCGGCTGTATCAGAGTGAAAGTACTTAGCTGAGCTGTCAGGCATATTTGGAACATCATCTAAGTACTTAGCAGCAGTAATTGCTGATGACAGAGTATCTAGATCACTTTGTCTGTCGATAGGTTCGGTTTTTCCACGAGCTATAATGCAAGCTAGGGGGTTATTGTCCACCCCAATTGCACTCATACCATGTGCTTGCGCTTCGTAGACAATTGTACCAGTTCCACAGAAAGGATCAAGGAGAACAGAATTTGATGGCAGTTGCGATATAACGTGTGCCGCATCTAATGCGGACATCTTTCCTCGATATGGGTAGATACCATGTATTGATTTAGGGTTACAAACCTTACCAAAATGACGAAGTGTAATTTGTGAGCTCGCGTCACAGAATGGACCACTGCGAACGCCTGACTCCTGCATGGTGATTCTACTACTACACTACTCCACTAAAAACCTGTCCAGTCATGAAGAATTCAAGAAATATTAGAGGTCTCTACACGTTTCGCATCCTAGACGGGGTCTTAGTCCCAAGCGCTTCATAATCTTACCACCTGGTAGATCTGTTTCCTCATCTTGAGCTGAAATGTTATCCATTATAATATCACGACAACCGATTTCCTTGAATCCGTATGCCATAATCAGTAACTGAGATGGTATATTTTCCTCATAGACTTCGCAATATACTTCTTCTACACCTGAATCCAGAAAGTACTTTGCACCCCTCTTGATCAGAGCTGTGGCTATTCCTTTCCTTCTTCGTGAAGGGAGCACACCAATACCAGTGATTTCACCGTAGATTGAATCTTCTTTTTTATCAACAAAACAAGCAATGAAACCAACTAAAGAATCAGATAGCTTTGCCACGAATATTCCTTCAGGGTCTAGTTGCTTAGCCTCGCTGGGAGTCAATGGGCAGAATGGGTCAGGAGCAGTCAGAAAACACCTATTATAGAGTTGGGTGAATTCATCAATCTCACTTTGGTCAAGTCTTTGAATCTTCACATACTCTGGAACTTCTTTCCCAGTCCACCAGTCTTCAGCAAGTTCAAGCGCTTTATGAGCCTCAGCTTTCATTATGAGATAGGATCGCACATCTTTGTTTGATTGGACTTCTGTGTTCCCACCAACCATTGATAACACCAATCTCTAGTAGGAGAAGACTACTTCGATTCTACCATTCTATCGATTGCTTTGACGACAGCATCAAGTGACTTTGCAATTGCTTCAACAAGTAAAGGATCTTGTTCTCCTGTTTCTTCTCCTTCTTCAGCTTGTTCTGTCTTCTGAGCTCCATGAAGGTTACCATCACATGAGAGAATTGCGGCAGCATCCAAACCACGAGTCTGTGCAAATGTGAAGAGAAGTGAGGATTCCATCTCAACACTCTTCACGCGAGCTTTGGTCCATAGATCCAGTTGGTTGAGCGCTGGATTCACATAGTAAATGTCTGAGGTCCAATTGATACCTGCGTGTATACGGTCGGGTGGTAATAACTCAGAGATGCATTCATAGAGTGCAAGAAACCATTTGGGAGATGCCACAGCAGGGTATTCCATCGGAGCATAGTTGAGGCTAGCACGCTCATCCCGTACACATGCAGTTGGAACGACCACATCACCAATCTTCACGGAGGGATCAATACCTCCGCAACTGCCTAGACGAATAATCACTTCGCAATCAAGTCTAGCTAACTCTTCAATGCATATATGAGTTGAAGCAACCCCCATGCCCGTACCAGAAATGGTCACGGGTATGTTTCGTGGAGTATATGCACGATAAGTGACAAGTCCACGATATCGTGAAACCTCTTCTGGATCATTCATTCTGGATGCAATCACAGGCACGCGGTCTGGGTTACCTGTGATAATGACATGTTTCTCTACATCTCCTTCTCCAACTCTAAGATGAGGTTGAATTCGTGTCTTCAATGGGATCACCTGACATAATTCAGGACCCATTACATACTTTTACACTGTTCGGTTTTGTCAATTCCAAAAGGTGTAAGGAATGCCATTCATTCGGGCAAGAATACAATCAATACACACCCACTGTCCACTGATGAAGAAACTTCTTTCGAATCGTGGTGTTGTCGTATCACAGACGTTACATCTTCGTAGTTCTGTGCTGTAATTCTCAGAGAGAAACACAAGCAGAAGGGACATTAATTTCGTGTTCTGTTGTTGAATTAACATCTATCGTCACATCCTTAGTAAGGTGAAAATCCTACCTTATTAGAACCACAGAACAATTTTCTAATAGTGCAAATCGCTTCATTGTAATTGCTATTGAATGAGAATTCTAAAAGGAGCAGTAGTATATGGAACCAGAATTCAGTTATTTCTGCTATCGTTGTGGTGTAGAAAATAAACTAAATCTTCCAATGCCAAACGCACCAGATTACCACCATACAAATTTGGCTTGTGCAAATTGCGGCGATGAAACTCACATACTCATTAGTCATTGCCCGAAATGCAGCCGTTATGTGTATTGGATTAACGACATATCAATTCCAAGTCTTGTAGAGGGTTTTGCAAGGTATATGGTCCATAATATGCAAGCGTTAATAGATAGAGCTGCAATGCAAGGTTCTTCAATCAGTATTGACACGCCTCACGTATATCCAATAAACGCAAATTGTCCTTGTGGAGAAAAAATTACAGTTGATCTACCTATTCCTGACCTGGACTGACTACATAATCTCTTTACTAACTCACTAATGCTGAACTTGAATCTATCAAGTTGTTTTGTTGGTTGTGCTACTCTTTGCGTACCAGTCACAAATCCTCGACAAATGGCACAAACTACACCTAGGATTCTTCTTCAAGCAAATGGTTGCTACAATATCTATAATCCCCCAGTATAGTCTGGCATCCTGTCGACCTCCAGCTCGAGCCATAAATTCCCAAGCTTTAGTATCAGTGGGACCCTCAAAGTGAATGTCATAAACACGTGAAATGAAGTGAATCACATTTCCGTCAACTAGAGATACAGATTCTCCAAATGCAAAATTCATGACTGCAGATGCTATGTAAGATCCAACTCCCGGGAGTGTTTGAAGATTCGTTTGAGAGTCAGGAATCTCACCAGCATATTCGTTTAGTATAATTGAAGCAGTTTTTTTGAGTTGCCTTGCTCTAATTGATTGGAGTCCTAAGGATTTCAAGACCTGTGTGATTGTAGATTCACTTGCTTGTGCAAGTTCCTTTGGAGAGGCAAAATTGCTCATGAAGTCATTAAATACTCTTGATACAGCTGAGGCTGTTGTTCTACGAAGGAGCATTTCTGCTATCAAAACCTGGTAGGGATTAGTGGTACTCCTCCATGGAAAGTCACGACCATTTTTATCATACCAATCGATTACTCTCTTCCTTACAATAGCATGTTTTCTAGCACTATCATGCATTTAGATCCCTTACTCTTTTTTGAGGAGGTCTGAAACAATCTGTGGAATTTTCAGAGGTGAATCTAATACAATTACACGCTCCATTTCTCTGAGGCGCTTGACATTTTCCAAATCGACCACACGGGGTTTAATTGAGAACACTTCGCCTTTGGGTCCCACTGTTCGTACTTCTTCATCTACTTGGTCTACAGGATAAAGTAATACTGGAGTGCTTCCCTTTAGTGTCTGAGCAATAGCATTAGTGATGAGCGTGTCTGCAATTCCATGTGCAATCTTAGCTGTAGAGTTAGCAGTTAAGGGAGCCACAATGAAAGCATCATACTTGCCTATTTGAAGAGGACCAGCAATGAAAGGTACATTTGCATTGGACTCCTTGAGGACCTTAGAGAATGACTCATTTAGCTCATCCCACAGGCCATAAAGCCGCAACATCTGTTCTCCTGCTTTCGAAACAATGACAGTGAGTCGGATGTTTTCATCATCTTCCAGTTGTTTCATGGTTTTTATTATCTCACGTATCAAGTCACCAGAACCGGTGATTCCCCAGACAATACGAGCCAATGTAATCATTATTGACTATTCGTACTTGCAGAAATAAATATCCCTTAACATAAGCTGGATATTTGAGAGAGGGATGTATTGGAAGATAGCGATTTGATTGAAATGAGTGATTCATACAAAGTGAGTATAGGTATCACTACACATATGGGTGTAAATGCAACGAGTTGGATTGCTCAAAACTCAGACTCTCTTGGAGCTAGAAGTATATGGGTTGGTGAGGATATCGCACTAGGACAGGAGACTTTTGTTCTCACTGCATCGACATTACTTCAGTCAAAGAACGTGAGGGTAGGAACTGGTATCATACCTGTCACGGTTCACAATATTTCTACACTGGCTCGGACAGGTGTAACGCTCGATGAGATTGGAGCTGGCAGATTTGTATATGGCCTTGGGATTGGGGGTATTCAGGATTTAGAGAAACATGGAATTGTTATCAAAAAACCAGTAACTGAACTTCGGCGATCTGTGGAAACTCTCAGGCGATTATGGTCCGGAGAAGCAGTAGATTCTACTAGCGAGATTTTTTCCTTGCATGGATTTAGATTAGAGTTAACAAATCCCATCAATGTTCCAATCTTCTTAGGAGTTAGGGGACCTCAAATGCTGAAACTATCTGGTGAGATAGCGGATGGAGTCATTCTGTCTGGACCTTTTGACTATCTGCGTTATGCCATCAGGACCGTGAACCAAGCAGCAGAACAAGCTGGAAGGAAAAAGAACACGGTGGAGAAGGTCATTTGGGTCCCCACAATTCCAACATTCAAAGGCATTCAGGAAAAAGTAGCTCGAAGGGTTGTTGCACTCGTGATTGCTGATACACCTAATGCAGTTCTTGATATGATCTCTGTAGACAGGGATAAAGTGAATAATATTAGAGAGGTTGTTGCTTCATCTAGTCCGAAAGAAGCGGCTGAGTTCGTCGATGATGAGCTGCTTGATATCTTCTCGATAAGTGGTTCAAAAGAGCATATGGTTGATCGATTTGAGGATTTGACTGGCATTGGTGCTACTGAAGTTGTAATTGGACCACCCTTTTCAGGGGATTGGAGAGAGGCATTGATTGAGATATTCACTGAGGTTGATTCAAGGAGGAGTATATCATGAGATGGGGAGTAGCGCTCAATGTAAAAGAGAAACTATCAGATACAATACGAAAAGCAGAGACTGCGGATCAGGGTGGACTTGACCAGGTATGGGTAACTGACTTTCCTGCAATTAGATATGCACCAGCTGTAGCCGCAGCAATTGCAGAAAGAACAACTGTATGTAGGATTGGAGTTGGACTTATGAGTCCCCTTCTATATTCTGAAACCCAAATTACACAGTTCATGTCGACATTGATCGATAGCCATGGTGAACGATTTGACCTCTTACTTGGTCCTGGAGACAGACATGCACTTGCTAGTATAGGAGTAAAATATTCTACAAAAGCTATGGTCGATAAGACCAAAACGGCTTTAGAAAAAGTTAGACAGAATCTATCTGAGTCGGGGTACAAGAGTTCTGTGCTACTTGGAGCTCAAGGACCTGTCATGGTTAAAGCATCATTGAAAGCAGATGGTGTTTTGCTTAACTATGCGGACCCTAAGATGATTGAATGGGCTCTAAACCAAATCAAAGAAAGAATTCCAAAAGAATTTCATCTTGGGATTTTTCCACCAACATTTATTGGAAACTGCGAGGATTTTGAGCGTAATCAAAGAGTTACATTCTCGGCTGCAATGGTGGCTATTGGAATAAACAATGTAGTCAGTGAACTATTTGGCTTCCGCGATAAGATAGAAGCAGCTAGAGGTTCAATGAAGAAACGAGGGCGAATAGATTCTGGTGTTGTTAAATTACTAGGAAGAGAAATCTTGCAGAAGTTTGTTTTTTGCGGACCTGGTGAACAGCTCAAGGATTATCTAATAGAATTGGAGAAGATTGGCATTTCGTCTGTTGTCTTTGGGCCGCCTCAAGGAATAAGAGAGAATGGGGTGGAAATCTTAGTGAATGTGAGGTCGGACATATAGGATAGATTATGGTGGGAGATATTGACGTAGGTCAACTTCTTCCGGTTTGACAGACCAGATTCCGTTTCGATATACCCAGTTCCTAGTTAGGTCTATAGTTGACCGAGACCCTCTTTGACTAATCGTCATGATTGGTTGGACTATCTCGACACCGTTCATTTGCTGAAGTGCCCGAAATACTTGGTAATATTCTACTTGATGGTTTGCTGGCACACTGCTCCAAACAATAATTCCCCGCGCTGAGAGATAATACATAGTCCATGGGAACGTGACAATTGTTGCTAGAATTCGATCCCTCCAAGCTTCATTGCATACAATCTCAAAGCAAAAGTTCGATGACAATCCGAGTCCGGACACCATAACATATGGAAGTATAAGAGAACGGCTGTTGAGTTTGTTAATAACTTGGGAAACTCGACGTGGGTCAATGTCCCATCCATACGAGGATAAACTCTTACTGATTTTACTTGGTGGAGCTCGAGCATTAAGCTGAAGTTGTGACCCAATGGCCAACTCAGATGCACCAAATTCAGGTTGTACACCCTTACAGATCAGTAGCACTGGTAGTTTGTCAATTTCTGGAATTGCTTCCTCAAAGGGGGATTCAACAACTCTAGCAAGGGTCCATTGACCATTTTCAAAGAGCGAGAGATTCGATCTTGCACCAGAACCAGTCTGATAGTGCAAACTTGAGTAGTCAAAGTATGTTCTTGAAACAGCCCTTATTGAATCATGGAACACGGACAGATTTTTTTCTCTATTAGGAATCATGAAACTTGCATATCCGAGGTCAGTCATGGTTGTCTTTAGAAGGCTCTTGGTGAATCCATATTCAGAAAGACCCTGTTCAACTTCTTCCCAGTTTACATCCTCTTGAAGTGTGAAGAATAACATCGCAGATTGAATATTGAACGCAGAATAGTCTAGTATTGCACTATATCTCACTAAATGTCTTTCACGAAGGCGATCCAGAGCTCTAGCAACGGTTCTGGGAGCCATTTTTAAAATCTTGGCACATTTTACAAGAGAGATTGTTGGGTTCATTGTTAAGACTTTGAGAACATCAAAATCAGTCTGTGTAATCGGTGTTTCTTCCATTAGAAAAGCAAACGTATATGCTGATCTAACAGCATCTCTAGTTAAAAGGTTGAACTTGCTCAGTGTCTTCAAGTTCTCCAGAACTTTGTTCTTGAAACTTTCTCTAATTGGTACCAGCGTGGGATTCGTAGGGTAGGATACAAACTCAGGATTGACCTTAAGATGCTCAACTGCTTTAAGAGCCTCATCCATTGTGAGGGAACCTGCACAAATTCCAAGATAGATCCTCATTGCATCAAGATAGAATTGGACTGAAGGTTCTACGGTTTTGGGAAAAAGATCATCGTAGGGAGTCTCTATATCAAGAGGTGGAATCCTACTTGGAGGTTTGTCTTGAGTAGAGTCGTCTATTCCCATACGAGTGTTTTCCAATTCTTTTCAACGCCGAGAACCATGATCTCCAGAGGGCATGCGTGATGTTATCGATGACACCACACTCTCAAGTCGTTTTTCAATCTCGTTACGGTCCGCTATAAATGTGCATATCTCTGAGGTTTTACCTGCCTGATCGGTTAGTATTTGTGTCATCGTCAACCAATCAACTGTTTTAGGAGCCTCTAAATCAAGGATAGTCAATGAAGTTCCTGATACGACCCTTGCTTTCGGAAAAGTGCTTGCTTGAGCATGAAGCACCCGAGAGAGAGGAGATTTTTCTGATTCTGTTTTAATGCTCACTATGAGCTTCTGTGAAAGTCCAATATTTTGCATATCTACATAAGGAATGGACACGTTGCTTCGCATTTTAGCGATCTTTCTTCGAAGTGTTCTACCTGCACTAGGCTTGATTTCCAGATTGGAAAATCTGTCTGCTAGTTCGGTAGCAGTCACATAATAATTTGATTCTATTGCGGCCGCTGTTATCAGGTCTTCTACCGAGAGTGTATCACCTTTACTTTGCTCCACTGTTCCCACCGAGGGTAAAATATCAACGTAGTCTTTTGCCGCATCAATAGTTGCAAGAAGTCTGAAATCATTACTAAATGACCAATTTATGCCATTGAAAAGGGCCAAGTTCATATGATGAGAGATGCTTAGTGCTTCATTAATTTCGATGTCTAGCTTATAGGGTCTTTTTCTGAATCGCTCAACCTGCTTATGAAACCAAGAATATCTATCATCAACTGGGAGAATCGCTTCAAAATATATCATGTCTTCTAAAGTCGATGCCATCATCGATTTAGTAAGTCTAGTCACGAGAGAGTTAGATTGTAACCATCGTGAGAATTTTGTTAGCACATCAGACATTTGCGAAGTCTGAGCCCATCCAAATAACAGACGAAGACCAATGCGACCGTAGTCAACATTCCCACGTATAGCTAACCCATGTTCATGTTCAAGTTTAGTCCACAGCTGGTTTATAGCGGATCGTGTCACATCTAATTCACGAGCCAGGGTAGATTGCCTCATCGATGGCGCAATTGCTAGTCTATTCAGCAATCGTAGTTCGCTTCTACCGAGAGACTTCGATATTGTCAAAAGAATACCCACGTAATATGGCCAATTGTTTAGTTATGAATGTGACGTTAGTCCAATTTGTATCAATACACAACCGATTTGGTCAGTTTTTTAGATGGAATTCTTAAGATATGCCCGAAAATAGCGCTAAGAGGCTTACTAGAAGTAGTTCTAGGTCCAGCACTCCCTTATTATACCAGTTTCCTAATCTCTTCCTTGGATTCACACTGCAGACTGAGCTCAGAAGTTAGGTAACACTGACTATGTCAGTCGTATCTATCTTCCTAGTTAGTCTAAGGTAGGCGGCCAGCTATGAACATGAAAAAAATCGGCCGCATTGGCCAAAGAGTAGCAAGTGGATCCGCCATATCAACTACCAGCGACGAAGGAGGTGAAGACGATTAGCACTGACCGGATGAGGACTCTTTACGAGAGCATGACTAAGAATCGTGCAGCATTGGAGTTGCTATCAATCGGTGTTGTGCGCGGCATTTCTACTGTTGTGCAGCCGCCATGCGAAGATCCTAGCCCGTTCTAGTCAGCATCAGGCATGATGACTAGTACATAGGTGAATGATGGCAGGCACGTCAGTTGAAGTGAATCGTTGCTGGCACGGTTGGTATGGATTCTTGTCATTCTCTGCAGTGTGAGAGTCAAAAAAAGAGAATCTACATCGAAGGAGAATTGGAACCCGGGATCCCCCCAAGGAAAAGAGCCCGGGAAGAATCCAAAGCCGACCTTTGAGATAGAAGAGAACTATGAAGTATTCGAGGAGAGAAAAAATGAGTGCACCAGGACATATAGCGGAAGTACCTGAACCATGGTAAAAGATGAACAAAATTGCGGATAAACCGTGATGGAGGAAAAGAAGAAAAATGATACGAACACAAAAGATCGATCCAATATTCGGAGACATCTCCACGCCCGAGAATGGACGTGAGGTGGACCCATTCACTGATTCAGAAACTATCAGACTCATTGCAGTAAACCTTGAGTTGGCTGTTAGAAACTTGATCAGTGCAAATGCTCCACCAGAGAGTCTTGTGGTTACAGCGGACATCGGCACACAGAAAATCATGGCCATCCCAACTGCGGACGGCGACATTAAGGTGCTATTGTTCGAATAGTAGCCACGGTGAATGCAATGGACCCGGCGTATTTCCGGGGTCCTAAAAGGTATCCCGGAGTAGTACAACCAGTACAGTATGTATGAAAAGTGAGGCGTCTATATAGCCTCAGTCAGTACATTCACTTGTTCTTACGCCGTTCATATTGAATCCGAGTCTAGTTTCGGAGGGGTCCCAATTGGAACGGCAGTACACATTTCAACCAGTTTGGAGAAAGGAGAATAGTGAAGCTCATCCAACATTCTGAGAGAAAGGAGCGAACATGACTTGGATGATGGACCCACTAAGATTGAAACGGATCTTCTTGTTTGGGAGGAATTGATAGAATCTGAGAGGGAGAGAGAAGAGAGAGAAAGGCGCGATAAAATCAAAGACGAAAAGGAAAGACTCAATGAAATCAAAGTAAAACTCGATAAAATTAAAGTACGACTCGATGCAATCAAGGAAAGTCCTAGTTTGACAGAGTCGTTACGTACGATATTTTCATGGCGCAATTACTCAGTGTATCTTACGACCTCGTGGTTATTCACAGCATTCAGCTATATGGGGGCTTTCTTCAATCTCTATCTGCGCCAAGAATTGGATTGGGAATATATGATAATTGGTAGTGTGTTGTCATTCGCAAATGCGATTTCTGCAATCTCACGCTTGGTTGGGGGGTATATTGGGGATGTATCCAACAGAAAACATCTCTCTGTAGTTGCCATGTTCATGATGGCAGTATATAATCTGATAATGGGTATCTCTGTCGAATTTACTTGGATCATTATTGCACTCTTGTTCTTCTCGACTATGGAGATTTTCAAAGGTGGATCGACTGCGTATATAATGGACAACATCCCTAAGAGGCATGGTGGACTGGGGATATCGCTGTTTAGTGCTGGAAGAGTCTTTGGTGTAGTTACTCTTGGTGTTTTTGTTATACTTACTCCACTAATTGGATTTGGTCCAAGTCTGCGTTTGATGTTCTTGATAGGAGGTCTGTTTCTGATTTTTGGAACAATCGCAAGAGCTTTTCTTCTTGAGGGAAAGACCCCAGAAACAAAACGAGAAGGTGTATCACTCTTCAGGGCGTTTATACAAGACAATACAAGAGCTGCTCGAATACTCTTCAAAGTGGTACCTGGAATGGTTGCCATTGTCGTTATAGACTCAATAAGTGATTCGCTGTTCAAATTTGGTGCTTACATCTATATCTATGAAGTGGTGGATATTGAGGTGCCTGGTTTGATTCTAATGACCATAATCTCAATCATAGTATCAGTACCGGTGCTACTAGGCACTGGAAGAATGTCTGATAGACGAGGTGAGAGGAATACTGCATTAGTTGTGTACAGCTTTATGCCAATCAGTGCACTGTTCTTGATCATAGCACCCATATTCCCCTATTGGGTACCGGAGGCGGTATACAACCAAGCAGAGTCAATTCTTACTGGACTGGGAGCTGTTTTTTCAACACCATTTCTAGCAATACTGCTGAAATCAGTCAATGATGCTGTCTGGTATCTCTTGCTATTGACCATTATCCAGAAAAACCTCCCAAAACAAGACACAGCAAAAATCCTTAGTGTGTTTTGGTTTCTTGTTTATCTATTCTCATCAATTGGTCCATCAATTGGAGGATTTGTATTCCAGAATTTCTATCTGGGTAGCCTGTTCGTAATCATGTTCTTGCTAAACATCGTTATCCTAGGATGGATTGCAAGTCAAGGTCTTGTTAAAAGTCAGGAAACTGCAAGGACTGTTCAAAATGGATAAACAAAACTTCACATTAGATTTAGACAGAGAGTGGGAAAGATGGATTTGAGGAGAAAAGCAGTGAAGATAGTAAGCATCTTGGACAAAACCTATCCTGATGCTCCACCAACATATCTGAACTATCAGAGTCCTTTTGAGATGTTGATAGTAACGATTCTATCAGCACGTGCCACTGATGCTGGAGTGAATAAGATATCTCCAACTCTTTTCGAAAGATATCCAACTCCCAAGAAACTAGCAGAAGCCAATCTTGATGAAGTTAGCGAAATTATCCGTCCTTGTGGAGCCTATAACAAAAAGGCGGGATACATCACTGAAACATCCCGTCTACTAGTCGAGAAGTTTGATGGCAAAGTACCTAACACAATGAAGGACTTAATCTCATTCCCAGGTGTCAGTAGAAAGACTGCAAACGTTGTTTTGTCAGTTGTATTTGGGATCAGTGAGGGAATTGTAGTCGATACGCATGTCATGCGTGTGACTCTTCGACTCGGTTTAAGTGATCATGAGAATAAACCAGAGAAAATCGAGAAAGACATGATGGAATTACTTCCAAACGAGTTATGGAGTGATTACGCTCGATTAATAGGTGCTCATGGAAGACAGACTTGCAAATCACGACGACCAAGTTGCAGTTTGTGCACACTCAACAAGCTTTGTCCATCTGCAGAGTTTGATGGATGACAGGTTGAAAGCGATGTCTAGGAAACGACTTATCTAGGTTCCCAATTCACTCAAGAATACACAACTTTGACAGGTGAAGTCATTCAATGCTAGACATCCGATTCATTCGAGACAATATTGACCTGATCCAAGATAATCTGAAGCGTCGGCGTGATGATAAGAAATTGAAGGAGTTTGACAATCTCCTCAGGCTCGATGAAAAAGTAAGAGAACTGAAGAGGGAAATACAAGACCTCAGAACTCAGCGTAATAGGCTCTCAAGAGAGATTGGTGAATTAAAGAAATCTGGAAAAGATGACTCGAAACTTGTCAAAAAAGTGAGTGCAGTAAACAAACAAATCAGTAAAGTTGAAGCAGAAACAGACAAGACTGAGATAAAGCTCAGACAAATACAGATGAGCATTCCTAATCTTCTTCATGAGAGTGTACCCTATGGCAAGGACGAGGAAGATAATGAAGTAGTCAAAGAATGGGGTGGTAGACCAGAATTTGAGTTTGAATATCAGAGCCATGTAGACTTACTTGATTCACTAGATATTGGGGATATTCCTCGGGCTGCAAGACTTGCAGGCTCAAGGTTCTACTATTTGAAAAATGAACTGGTCTTGCTTGATATTGCAATGCAACAAATGGCGCTTGAAATGCTGATTAAGCTTGGATATAGTCCGATATATCCACCATTTATGATGCGCCGTGAACCGTATGAGGGTGTGACAGACCTTGCAGATTTTGAGAATGTGATGTACAAAATTGAGGGAGAGGATCTTTATCTAATTGCGACCTCCGAGCACCCAATGGCAGGAATGTATATGGGAGAGATATTTGAACCAACAGACCTCCCTCTCAAACTCGCAGGGGTAAGTGCCTGTTTCAGAAAGGAGGCAGGTTCGCATGGAAAGGACACCAAAGGAATCTTCAGGGTGCACCAATTCAACAAGGTTGAGCAATTTGTGTTTAGTCTACCAGAAGAATCATGGGCGATTCATGAGGAACTCATCAAGAACGAGGAGGACTTTATCCAGGCATTGAAATTACCATATCGTGTTGTGAATGTGTGCACGGGTGATATTGGTATAGTGGCTGCAAAAAAGTATGATCTTGAGTTCTGGTTTCCGGGACAACAAATGTACAGAGAAGGTGGTTCTTGTAGTAACTGCACAGCCTATCAGGCGACTAGGCTAAATATCAAGTATCGACTGAAGAAAGGCGGCACGGAAAAGGCATACCTTCACACGCTAAACAGTACTATGATGGCAAATCCACGAACAATGGTGGCAATAATCGAAAATTATCAAAAAGAGGATGGAAGTGTAGAGATACCAAAAGCGCTGCAAAAGTATCTTCCATCAGGACTCAAAGAGATAGTACCTCAGAAGAAATGAAGCCATAACGCCCATCAAGCTTAAAACGGGCTTTCGTGATGCCAATTTGGGGAACAACATTGACTACTGTACAACAAACCTTTGAACAATTGGTCTCCCTTGCTATAAAGAGGGAGGAGGAAGCACATGACTTCTACATAAAGGCTGCAGAGGATGCAGAGCTGAAAGCATCTGCAAAATTGCTCAAGGACCTTGCGAGTCAAGAGATCATCCATAAGAAAAAGCTGCAAGGAGCACTCAAGGAAGGAGTCTGTGAAACTTTTACTTGCAGTACTGTTGCAGAGGTGGAGAAATTGGATTTGAATCAGTATCTTGTTGATATTCCACTCAAACCTTCATCATCGCCACAGGATATTCTGATTGTAGCAATCAAGAGAGAGGCTGCTGCAAACAGCTTCTACAGGGCACTTTCTGAGCTAACAGGTAATTCAGCCCACAGGATGGTCTTTGAAACTTTGGCAAAAGAAGAAGATATTCACAAAACTAGACTACAGAACATGTATGATGACATATTCCAACCAGATATGTGACAGTGCTTTTTGAAAGCCCCCCCATATATTATTTGGCGATTACTTGTTGTGCAATTTTTGTGCGGCTATGAATGTCAGACCACGTTTAGTTAATTCCTCTGCTGTACGATTCAATGCATGATGTTTGTCAAGATAGTTCTGCGTTAGGAGAGGCATATCGCCTTGTTCCTCTATCTCGTTCTTTTGTCGGAAATAATCAAGAATGTCGCTAGGATGTGTGCGTTTTGCATCAATCTCAGGAACTCCACCTTCATGTTTTGCGCTGATGTTCTTGACATGGTCTGCAATATCAAGAAGCTCTGGGAGTCGGTCATACGGTTGTCGAACAATACTCCTGTAGGTTTCAGTGATATGGTGTTCCAATCTAACAACATCTTCGAATCCAAAGTCTTCTCGAATATATGCTGCAAGCTCTAAGGTTCTGTTGTCTACACTGTTTGAAAGATTAAATCCGATCAGAGGACTTGTTCCATCTTCTCTACTAAAGAGCTTAGCAGTCATTAAAGTCCATAGACAGGCATAGGGATTATCATTTCCTACAAAAACGGATATCTTGAATTCCATATCTATGCCAAGTTTGTGCATCATGTAACCTACTAGAATGCTTCCAGGATTAATATTGAGTACCTGTTTCACACCGTATTTTGTATAGTAGTTCAGATACTCATCTGCCCACTTCAGTGGAAAGTCATTGGGCATCCCAACTCCACCAAAATAACCTGTGATGGTATCAGGACCTCCAAGATGAACATTCACTGGAGCACCATCTGGACCTGGGTAAGTACCTTTGCTATCTAGTGTTTCAACATAAGAGGCACCAACAATTTGCATACCTGCTGCAAACGCTATGACTTGGTCATCTGCAGTCTGTTCGGCCATATTCCTAACTCGGATAAATCTACCAGGCATGAGCTCCTGTTTCTCTATCGCCTGCTTGGCTTCTTCAATGAGCCATGGGAAGTATTGACACGCACTTATTTCTAGAGTGACTGCAAAGCTGTCATCAAATTTCATACTGTCAGCTTTCTGTCCAAGGATTTTGCGTCGATAGGCAGGAATTGAGATGAAAGCATGGTCATCACGCTGTTCCTGTAACCAAGTGAGATCTTTTACAAGTGTGGAATCCTTTGCTTCGAGCTGAGCAAGAAGGTTCTCAAGGCGTCTTGCCTTCTCAGCCTTCTTGTTAATTTCGTCCACTCCACCATATTTCTCAATCACGTCAACAAGTCCACTGATGAGGGGATTATCTTCTCGCGTAAGAAAACTATTGACTTCTTCAATTCGCTTTGGATTGATTCTCAGAGTTTTTCTATCAGTCATGCCTTGACCTTCCTGCCATGATTATGTTGAAATGACCCTATCTGAGCCATATTACTAAAACCAGTATACTCCTAAAAAAGGGATTCTACTTCGCAAAGATTCGTTTTTGTGAATTAGGAGCTCCCATGTGTTTAATGGTAAATTCAAATGAGTCAGAAAAAATGGATAGAGTTCGTGTTATATCTCCCATTTCACAGCTTTGATGACATTCTGGTTTGTATGAATCACCGTGAAGCTAGTCGCACAGATTGATGGTCATCATGCTCAGGCCAGGAAGTTGGAGTTTCTTCTTCATAGATGTAGTCACGTAGGAAACTCCTAATGGATGGACCCGTTAAGGCTGTGATGATAGAACCTACGGTTACCTGAATCCAGTTCAGTGTAGTTAATTCTGCAACCGCAGCCCATATCCCAACTAAGAATATCTCAGCAAAGAAGTAACCGAGCATCATCACTAATGAGGCTGCAACAAGCCCCACCATATCTATCATTGTTAGTCGATTAATCATTCGTACCTTACGGCTGGCAAATCCTACAATCATTCCCTCACACCCCTTCACAAAAAATGTAATTGGCGCAAAATGGACATAGCCTAGAGCAATATCTCCCATTGCTGAACCAATCCCTCCTGCAAAGAAACCACCAAGAGGACCAAGAAGTAGTCCACTAATCATAACGAGGGCATCGCCAAAATTCAGGAAACCGGTACTTGTTGGAAATGGAACAGCTATTATGATTGTAGCAACTGTAGTTAGAGCGGTCAGAACAACTAGAAGAGCCATGAATAGCGTTTTGCTGTGGGTTTTTGGTCTAAAGAGTTCCAATACTCATCATCCCCTTATTTACTTCAGCAAGTTTGGTTTTTGAAAAGTAATATATAATTTTGAGCCTATATATAGGTCCGATATATAATGTCAAACCTGTTTAAGTTCAAATGCTCGAAATGCGGTCAAAATAACGAAACTGATTTGTATGCAGCAAGATGCCCGAAGTGTGGAGGAGTGCTAAGTGTAGAATACGATATTGAACTTGTAAAAGAAAGACTTGGGAAGAAGGGTTTTGGAGGGAGGGCTCCAGGAGTTTGGAAGTATCATGAATTACTTCCTATATTAGAAAAAGCTGACCTTGTTTCTCTTGGAGAGGGGGGGACATACCTACACAGATGTCATGGTCTAGCTGAAAAGCTAGGTTTGGATGAGCTCTATTTGAAAGATGAAACTACAAATCCAACAGGTTCGTTCATCGACAGAGGAACTGCAATAGAGGTCACTGTAGCAAGACAAAGAGGGTTCAATTCAGTCTGTTGTGGGACCACAGGGAATTTAGCAGTTTCACTTGTCGCATATGCTGCTAGAGCAGGTTTGGAAAGTAAAGTGTTCATTGGGCAAAGAGGCCATGTTGATTCTGGGAAACTCTATCAGATTCTAGCCTACGCAGCCCAGGTAGAAATTGTGAAAAACCGAGAAGAGGCTCTTTCGCGAGCATGGCAAGAGAGAGGACAGAGTCATTGCGTAGTGCCAAGTAACCCACATTTTCTAGAAGGGGTTAAGACAACGATCCTAGAAACCTGTGAGCAGTTAGACTGGAAAACACCTGATTGGGTAGTGTCTCCTATGGGAAATGGTGGACATATCTCAATGATATGGAAGGGACTTGTTGAACTAAGCGCACTTGATCAGATTCCAAAGCTCAATACCAGGTTAATTGGAGCGCAAGCAAAGGGATGTTCACCGATCGTAGAGGCATTCGAAAGAGGCAGCAAGAAAATCAATCCAGCTAGTCGTGTATCAACCGTTGCAGTAGATATCGGCGTTAGGAATCCAACTTATGGACACATGGCTCTTGAAGCTCTGGAAAAATCTCATGGATTGGCAGTATCTGTGACTGATAGAGAGATACTTGAGGCTGTAAAAGATATGGCTCGGTTGGAAGGGGTCTTTGCTGAGCCAGCTTCAGCAACAACAATAGCAGTGCTCCAAAAACTTGTAACCGATGGACAAATTGACAAGGCTGATAGAATAGTCTGTATTATTACAGGAATGGGATTAAAATATCCAGAGATAACACGTTCATTTGTAAAAGGGAAAAGTGCTCTAGAGCATTTCCTGAGTCGTGTAGAGGGTCGTCGATTTACGACAAGCCTTGGACAGACAAAAGTACGAATATTACAGATTCTTTCAAGAGGGGAGTCTTATGGTTATGCTATTTGGAAATCAATAGTAGATGACTACGGAGTGCAAATTAAAATTCCAAGTGTCTACCAACACATCTCAGAGCTGAAAAACAGTGGGCTCATTGTCCAGACAAGATCTGAGGAAACCTACAGAAAGACTTCCAGAAACTATTATGGTCTGACTGAGAAAGGACATCTAACACTTGACCAACTTGAGAAACTATCAGAGTAATGATGTTTTGAAAAAGAGTCACACAATGTGTATAGGAGAAGTGTTTTAACATTTAGTACGCTAATAACCTTACAACGGTTCGGGTAATATTACCGGACCTGACAAATTGAGGTAGGGAACAATGTCCAAAAAATGGATACAGAGTGATGATTGGAAAACTGAAAAACATGTACCTGTGATTGAAATAATAAAGGTTGAGGATGGAAAAGCTTTCGTCAAAGTGTCTGTTGGCAAAGAGATTGCACATCCCAACACAACAGCTCATCACATCAAATGGATGGATCTCTTCTTCTGGCCAGAAGGAGATAAGTTTCCAGTGGAAATCGGCTACGCAACCTTCGACCACCACGGTGAGTCTGCTCAAGGGCCAGACACCAGTGGAATATATAGTGAACCCGTTTCTAAGTTTGTCTTCAAGACTGGAAAATCAGGAACTTTGATGGCTACAGCTTACTGTAACATCCACGGCCTCTGGAAGAGCGAATCTGAACTTACGCTGTGAAGATGTTTTCATAGGTCAAGTTAGACTGGGCATACATAGGTAGTGCCCACCACCATTTTCTTTTCAATACCTTATCATTCAAAAGATTTGAAACCAGAGAATCTAATACCTAATCTAACTATATATACAAAAACTGTTTTTTTTGATTCTTGCAGCACTCCGTGCAGACTCATGTGTTTCTAATCATCAGATCGCATAATCCAACGGACCAACTCAGCAGTCATTTGATTTTCATCCATGAATTGTGCTCTATACTCTGAACGTTTGAATGAAAGTAGGACATTCTGCATTCCTGGATCAAAACCTATGATTCTAACTGCTTTTTCAATTACATTTGGTCTAAATGCGATTAATGTTAGGAATAAAGAGATTCCAAAAAGACCAATGAATAGAACAGGCCAAAGGCCGATTGGACGAGATCTTGAAATGCTATCACCAATGAGAAAGACACTAAAAATTACGAAAGCCATGAGCAAACCATCAACAATCAAACAGAGAGATTGGTATCTATCGGTACCATCATCAGGATTTGCATGATCCTCGCATACCTGGATTGGGAGAACTTTCATTTCAGATGATTTAGATTCACCTCTAAATCGTGTATAGGGACTATAGACATATTGCCAAGATCGTCGCAGGTATTGTTTCCCAGTTTTTACAACCTTCAGACGAACAACTTTCGTAGCTGGTGCACCACAGACTGGACACGTTTTAGGAAATCGTGCCTTTAGAAAATCAACTTTGACAAGTGGTTCATCAAAGTACTCTTTTCGAGGGCTCAATCTCTAAATCTCCATTGTATAGCTCTTAATCAAATGAGTAAAGAGTTTATCGAACAGTGCTTTTTATGGAACATCTTTATTTTCAGTGTTCTACAAGTGAAACTCATGTATTATGGTGAGAAAGTGTTTCTCAGAGCACTTGAATTAGAAGACCTCGATGACATTCTGAAGCACTGGAACAACCTAGAACTTCGTCAATATCTAAACAGTCAGATTCCTATGTCCAGACAAGCTGAACGTCAGTGGCTGGAACGTGCGACAAATTTGGATCCATGGCGAGATGGAGGAATGACTCTTGCTATTGAAGATAAGAAAACCAAAGTGTTTCTAGGTACTGTTAGTTTATTCACTATTTCCAAACAGCACAAGGCAGCAGAGTTTGGAATCGCTATTCACAACCCCGAGAATCTTGGCAAAGGTTACGGTACGGATGCAACTCGTGTAATGCTCTGGGTAGCTTTCCACATTCTAGGTCTCAATAGTGTGTTCCTCAGAACATTTGATAGCAATCAACGTGCACAGAAAGCCTACGAGAGAGCAGGTTTCAAAAATGCAGGGGTGATGAGGCAGGGGGCTTTTATCAAAGGCTCATTCCACGACACCATCATAATGGACATCCTCAAGGAAGAATTTCTCAAGGAATATCCTCCTGGCACTGAAGTTGGAAAACCCTAATTTACTCAGCTGGTGAAACGCAACAATCAATAAGAGGAGGAGACGTCAAGCCGTCTAATTATCTTCACAACTTTGGAAGGAGACAACACTGATGCCGGAGTCAACCCTCCAAGATCGTTCAATCAATGCAATCCGATTCTTGTCCGCAGATGCTGTTCAAAAGGCCAATTCTGGACACCCGGGAATGCCAATGGGCGCTGCTGCGATGGCATATACTCTATGGACTCGACATCTTCGTTTTAACCCAAAGAATCCAGACTGGTGGGATCGTGATCGTTTCATCCTCTCTGGAGGTCATGGATCGATGCTGCTCTATTCATTACTCTATCTGACTGGTTATGACATCAGCCTTGAGGATATTATGGACTTCAGGCAGTTGGGTTGTAAGACTCCGGGGCATCCTGAGAATTTCTGTACACCTGGTGTTGAAGTGACCACTGGACCACTTGGCCAAGGACTAGGAAATTCTGTGGGAATGGCAATTGCTGAAGCGCACCTAGCAGCAATTTTCAATAAAGCTGAAAATAAGATAATTGACCACTATATCTATGCCATCGTGACCGATGGTGACTTGATGGAAGGGTTATCATCTGAAGCAGCATCTCTTGCAGGACATCTTCGTTTGGGAAAGTTAATCCTTCTATACGATGATAACCTCATCTCGATTGATGGAAGTACAGACCTTACATTTACTGAAGATAGAGGTGCGAGGTTTGAGGCCTTTGGATGGCACATTCAACATGTGATAGATGGAAATGATGTGGATGCTATAGACAAGGCTATTGAAACTGCCAAGAGAGACCCTCGTCCATCGCTGATACTCTGCAAGACGCACATAGGGTATGGATTGCCAAACAAACAAGACACTGAGAAGGCACATGGTGAACCAGCTGGTGAGGAGGAATTGGATGGTGCCAAGCGGAAACTTAGTTGGCCACTTGAACCAAAGTTCTATGTTCCTGATGATGTCTTAGAATACTATCGTAAGATAGGAGAAGAAGGTGCAGAAAAGGAAAGTGAGTGGAATAAACGATTTGAAGATTATCAGAAAATGTTTCCTGAGCTGGCTAATGAGCTTGAGAGAAGAATGAAAGGTCAGCTGGCAGAGGGATGGGATAGCAAATTACCTGTTTTTGATGTAGATGATGGTCCTCTTGCAACGCGAGTTGCCTCTGGAAAGGTCATCAATGCGCTTGCACTGAAGCTTCCAGAGTTGGTTGGAGGTTCAGCAGATCTGACTCCATCGAACAAGACATGGATCAACAATAGCCCATCATTCCAAGCGGATTCACCTGAGGGACGGAATATTCACTATGGTGTTCGTGAGCATACTATGGGCGCAGCAGTTAATGGGATGGTGGCTCATGGAGGTTTTATCCCGTTTAGCGGAACATTTCTCATGTTCTCAGATTATATGCGACCATCGATTCGATTATCAGCTCTATCCAAACATAGAAGCATCTGGGTCTTTACCCATGACAGTATTGGTGTTGGAGAGGATGGACCGACTCATCAACCAGTAGAGCATTTGGCATCACTGAGATCTATTCCAGGACTTGTTGTGATTCGTCCTGGAGACGCCAATGAGGTAGTGGAAGCTTGGAGGGTGGCTATTGAAAGGAATCAAGGTCCAACCCTAATGGCATTCACAAGACAGAACATCCCAATCCTAAGTCGGAGTGAATATGCACCAGCAATCGGTCTGAGGAGGGGTGCGTATGTACTTGCAGACTTGGGAGATAAACCTGAGATAATTCTTATGGCCACGGGATCAGAGGTGTCATTGATTGTTCAAGCTGGAGAGAAGCTCCATAATGAGGGAATCAGTGTACGACTTGTTTCATTCCCAAGCTGGGAGTTATTTGAGAGTCAGAACCAAGATTATCGAGATTCCGTTCTATTGCCCAGTGTAAAGAAGCGGCTGGCTGTTGAAGCAGGGGTTTCACAAGGATGGAAGAAATGGGTAGGAGATGATGGTGACATCGTGTCAGTGGACAAATTTGGAAAATCAGCTCCTTCTAAGGTGATATTTGAAGCATACGGATTCACGGTAGAGAACATCCTTGATAGAGCGCAAAAATTGCTTAGAAAATGATTAAGCCTTTCAAAGGATTTTAAGTGTTCATAAATCTTTAAACATGAGAATAAGAGGTTATGTGCTCTTTTTTTCCATGGTCGTCCCTTTTCTGTTCAAGACTCCCTATAAATACAAAATGCTGTGTTTATCTTGGTGATCCAATGAACATCTACCAAAAAACATCACTTGCACTCTTTGCCCTCATGTTGATAGGTATTGGAGTGCCACTTGCAGCCGCGCAGAGCACGGGAATTTTATACCAATATTCCGCTGGCATTGCGTCACTTGAAACAGATGACATAGCTGTCAAAGTCACAGGGAATGATCAAGCCCCACATTTTCATTGGTGGGACCCAAACAATCCGACTGTAGACTATCATGTCATGTTTGTCAGAATGTTTGAAGCGAATGATACTGATTCTAATGGAATTTTTGACAATGGAACTGATATTATGATTGGTGCCCCATTTGTCCTGCCTACAACAGGTTGGGATTTCAGTGACTTTGAAACTGTCGAAGAAGATGGAAACACTACTGAAGTGCATTTCAACTTCACGACTGAAGCCACCTTTGATCCTCGTCCAGAAGGCACAGGGACAGACTATGGGAATCTGCCAAATCTACCTGAGTTCGATGTAGCGATTGAGGTCAGGGTACATATGTATCTTGAGAATCCAGGTGAGTTCAAATTCGACCTTGTAGTTGAAGGTTGGAGCTGGACCTATGAGGACTCTCTCCTAGTTCTCATGTTCACTGTGACTGAGAGTGCCCATGGACAATCTCATGGCGATACTGACCCATCGGGATTCCACCGAACAGGTACAACATTCCAGTTTGAGAACGGTTATTTCCAATACAACGAGACCGCTCTTGCGGCTAATAACACACTGCAGGTCAGAGCCAGCTATGGTGCTGCCTCAGGAGGTTACTCAGGTAATGCTGTCTACCTCTCCTTTGCGAACTTTGGCAACGAAACTCTAGAGTACGATCCAATACTTGGCGTTCTTTCCCCCGAACCAGGTCTTGTTCTTGATCCAATGACTCTTGGACTTGTAGCTGGAGCTGCAGTCATAATTATCCTGGCGGTCGTTCTTGTCAGGAGAAAGTAGTACATCAGAGGAAGCAGCCAGTCTGCTTCCTCAAACCTTTTTCTCTTATTTCGACTTTATTAGAAAATTAGTCCCTCCTTTTCAGCTCAAGTAATTTGACCAACATCAAATAGTACTTGCGAATTGTCGCTTCAGCAACGCCAATTATGTCAGCCAATGACTGTTGAGTGATTCGATTCTCAGTTAGGATCGCAGCAACATAGATTGCAGCCACTGTTATCCCATTAACATTCAGTTCAGTGAGAATCTCTTTCGTTTTCTCGTCATCCAAGATGGTTAAACATCTTGTATGAGTCTGCTCTGGAAGACCAAGTCCGATAAGAATTTGTTTCGCTGATTGCTTCATTGTTTCATAATTAAATTCGGTCATAGAAAAACCTCTCAGATTTTCTATATAATATGCATGAAAAATGAAGGCCAAGTTTGCTAAATAAGGCGAGAGATTTCATAGACCAAAAAGCTTAATTAGTTAGGTACCGAACTAGTTGATTAGGGCCCGAACTAATAGGGGGTTGCCTGTGTTGGATGAGCAAGAAATTAAAAAAATGTGTCTTAATCTTCTAAATACTGGATGGCCAGCATATCTGACAACAATTGATGATGAGGGATTTCCTCAAACGCGTGCAATGTTCAATCTAAGAAACAAGGAGAGGTTTCCCAAGCTCATCCCAATCTTTGATGAACACAGTTCAGACTTTATGATTCTCTTTTCAACAAATACATCGTCAACAAAGATTACGGACATCAGGAGAAATAGTGCTGTTTCCGTTTATTATTGCAATCCTGAGAAGTGGCATGGCGTGATGTTTGGTGGAAATATTGAGATTGTTCAAGACTCTAGGTTGAAAAAATCAATTTGGCATGAAGGGTGGGAACGTTATTACCCTGAAGGTTATGATGATCCGGACCATACTCTTCTGAAACTCATACCTACTAATGCTCGTGGATGGACTGGGAGTTCAACTTTCAAAATTAAATTAGGTGATTGAAAATGATGTCGCAACGAGAAGGTGGATTCTTGATTACCCAGATTCATCACCTGGGGAGAAGAGTGTTCGCCGAGCTACTGAAAAAACGCCATATTGAGATTGGTCCCGGACAAGGTCGGATTCTGTTTTCACTCTGGAAAAAGGATGAAGTGCCTATCAATGTACTTGCCAAACGAACTCTGCTGCGAAAGTCAACATTGAGCGAGCTACTGGATAATCTTGAAGCTGCAGGATATATCAAGCGTGTTCAGTCGGAGGAGGATAAGAGAAAGACCTTGATTCGATTGACCGAGACATCTAGAAGTCTTGAAAGGATGTACATAGAGGTTTCTGTCGAAATGACAAATCTGTTCTACAAAGGATTCACACCTGAAGAAATAGACTTGTTTGAAAAGCACCTGCACAGAGTATTGGATAACTTGGTTGACGTCGAATCAAGTGAAGTTGAAGAATAGGAAAGGGTCTATTAATGCGATTAATTTAATCGAATCTGCGTTTGACGATGAAAATACTCATCACTAGAGCGAAACCTAAGGTAACACCCATAGCTAGGGAAAGGAGATAGTTATCATTTGATGATTCCCATGGAGAATAGGTTGGGCTTGTTGGATTTGTAGTGATACTGTGAGTAGATGTTGGGTTAGTTGGGAGAGTTGTTGTTGAAGGAATCGGAAAATCGATTGACAACGGAGGTTGAACATCTATGTTTTCTTGTACGAATATCTCGGAGGTATAATTACCCATTCCCTCGATAAAAGCGCTGATTGTGTCCTTAATTTGACTGTCTGAAAGCAGTTCAGGCACCGAGGCCATTAGCTGCTCATACGCATTAACAGTAAAGTCTTCAGCAAAGAATGCAAATTGCTGCACTTCTCTTACGCGTTCAGGATTTAATAACCACGAGATAGAATCAGCGTAACGTGCCCTAGCAGATTGGTATTTTTCTTGTGTATGAAACCAAAGGTCCTCAATACTCTCAGGAATTGAT
The DNA here is from genome assembly GCA_002825515.1 of Candidatus Thorarchaeota archaeon MP11T_1. The sequence continues at coordinate 33,878 of PJET01000006.1, forward strand.
TCTACACACACCATTGAGGGCACAAATACTCCAACAATTGGACTTCGACCACATGCGGTCCACATACAGTTCAAGATCCCATCATATCTTTCGTCTCCACTCACAGCAACCATTGTGGCTACAGTATTAGGGTTGCATGCTTCACCGTCTATGGAGAAGTTTTCAGTTCCAAGCTCTTTATGGCGCACATATCTTGACACGTTCTGCATTACATGTTTTGGAGAGATGTATCCATTTATACTGTATACCTCATCAAGAGCATCTAGAAGATACTGGTCTCTACCACTAGGTCCGCTTGCTGCTCCTGGAAAGACACGAGGATGATTTGCGCGGGTGTTGTATCCATCTATCACATACTCAACGTACGCTTGTGTGTTGCTAATTTCAAAGAAAGCCCCTGCTCCGAAACGATCTATAACTCCGATACAAGTAGCAACATTTCCAAGAGATGCTCGACGAGCCGGACCAATCATAGAATAGCTGTCATTTAGTGCATGAGCTACATCGGATACACACTCGAAAAACTCCAGTATTCTCTGATTTAGCAGAAGGTTGCCTGCTATTGGTTCTGAACCGGCTAGTGTTGGCAAATACGTATTCATCACAGCTAGACCTTTCTCATTAATTCCCATTGTATTTGTGTTTACGCCAACGTATGCATGAGTATTAGCAGTTGCAGGAATATAGACTGGAATATTCATTCGTTCTTCAATGTAGTCCCGATTCTTCATCAAGATTGCACGACCATCTTTTGTGGCATTTCCCGTTACAATCACAGAGCTGCAAGCCTGATTTTGGTCTTCTGTATAATTTAATGGGAGGTTGATTTTTCTTACTGGGCGAATCTCCTCAGAGATCCAAGCTAGTTCACTGTCTATTGATATTTTATTGGTGCTCAATGTTGAAACTAAAACTATAATCAGTATACAAAGCAGAGTGCTTGCGGTTCTTCTGTATCCGTTCATAGCTTATCAGTTTCCTTGTTACGTTACTTGAAATTAGAGAATAAAAAACAGGCTTCTGACGCAATTTGAACAACCACTAATAAAAGGCGATAGTATCTTTGTTCATATTATGGCATTCGATATTCGACATCTAACAGATGACCTAATTGACGATGTGGTGAATATTCTTGCTAAGGATTCGCTATCAAACATTACACTGATTGCTGATTGTACTCAACTTCGAGAATGGTGTGATATTCGAGTATTGATACATGATGATCAAATCAATGCGGTTTTCTCATTCTATAGCGATTTGGATTTCTTGGCAACAGCCTTTTGGTGTAGAGATATCGTGTCACTGCAAAAGATAATGGCAGATTATTCAGAAAAACTAGAAAATAAAGAGTTCATTGCAATCTGTACAAAGGAACAGCTTGACCAGTTTGAGAGAGCTTGTGTTATTTTAAAACCAATCAGAGAAAGACAGATGATTGCTGACAGAACCACAGAATTACATTGTGATTGTAAATCAACACCAGTAAGACTTTCAATGAAAGAGTCGGATATGCTCAAGGAATTGTATAGACTGAGTGGAACAGTAGCTTGGACTCCCAATGCCATGAACTTAGGTCCATTCTATGGAATCACAAAAGACGATGGAGAACTAGTATCAGTTGCAGGAGTCCATTATGTTACTCCCTATGGAACAGAAATAGGTAATATAGCAACGCACCCCAATCACCGAAGAAAAGGTTACGCAGCTGCTTGTATCAAGGCAGTTGTTGAAGAGGTTTTGGAAACCTCCGAGTTGGCAATTCTACATTATTTTGCTGATAATCTTCCAGCTCAGAAGTTGTATGAGAGGATGGGATTCAGGTACTCGAAAGCTGATCCAGTGTACTTTGTTCGAGCTACTTGCAAGTAATAACTAGTTGGCATTTGATAATACTTCAAGAGATGAATTAGGAGTTTTTTTAGTGATGAGAGAGAGTCAAATATAGAAGGGGGAGCTTATAGGAGTATAAACAGTTCAACTTGTGAGAGAGAACCCGCCGGCGAGGAGATAATAACTTGAAAGTTGAGAAACGCGATAAGAGAATAGTAGAGTTCGATGAGTCCAAGATTGAAGCGGCCATAACAAAGGCATTCGAATCAATTAATGCGGACACAAGCCCTGTACGTGGTCTGACGAAGGAAGTCGTTCAGATAATTCACGAGAAAGAACGAGATGTCATCCACATTGAGGAGATACAAGACATAGTTGAAGACACTCTGATGCTCAGAGGTTTCACAGAGATTGCTCGAAGATATATGAAATACCGAGAGAAACACAACGAGGCTCGGAAGATACTCCAGATGATGGGAGTCGTTGATGACCTCAAATTTGGACCCAATGCAGCAACTGTGCTTTCAAGATACCTCCTGAAGGATGAGGAGGGAAATCCAACTGAAACCCCATCGCAGCTCTTTCGTAGAGTTTCAGGAGCTGTAGCAAATATAGAGAAGAGATATGATAAGAGTGTGGATGTGAAGGAGTATGACGATCTCTTCTACTACATGATGGCAAATCTCGAGTTTCTTCCAAACAGTCCGACTCTTTTCAATGCAGGTACAGAGATTGGTCAGTGTAGTGCCTGTTTTGTCCTACCTATTGAGGATAACATGGATTCAATATTCACTTCACTCAAACATATGGCTGTAGTTCAGAAGTCAGGCGGGGGTACTGGGTTCTCATTTTCAAGATTACGACCAGTAGGGTCAACAGTAGGAACTACTGGAGGCGTAGCCAGCGGTCCAATCTCGTTCATGAGAGTATACGATACAGCAACGGAGATCATCAAGCAGGGCGGACGCCGCAGAGGAGCAAATATGGCCATACTCAAATGTAATCATCCAGACATTATGGAGTTCATAGCATGCAAGTCAGACAAGCAGTCTTTTAGAAATTTCAACATTTCAATTGCGTTGACGAATGAGTTCATTGATGCCCTACAAAATGACAAAGAAATCAATCTTGTCGCGCCCCATAATGGTGAAATAATTCAAAGTATTAGAGCAAGGGTAATTTTCGACGCGATTGTACATAATGCATGGAGTACAGGAGATCCAGGAATCGTCTTCATTGACCGTATTAATGATGAACACCCACTGGGTGGTGAGCTGATAGATTCAACAAATCCATGTGGTGAACAACCCCTGTTGGCCTATGAGTCATGCGTCTTAGGAAGCATCAATCTCTCACGAATGGTAAAAGACGGAGAGATTAATTGGTCGAGACTCGAAGAGGTGGTTAAACTTGCAGTTCGTTTTCTTGATAATATCATAGATCTTAACGTCTATCCAGTAGTAGAGATTGAACAAGTTACCAAAGCCAATAGGAAAATTGGCTTAGGCATCATGGGATTTGCAGAGCTTCTTATTAAATTAGGAATTCCCTATGACTCAGTCAAAGGACTAGAGAAAGCTGAAGAAGTGATGTCATTCATTCGGCAGAAAGCTGAAAGAGCATCAAGTGAGCTTGCAAAGATCAGAGGTAATTTCGAGAACTTTGCCCTATTGAAAAAGCGAAACAAGTGGAAACGAAATGCATCTCTCATCACTGTTGCTCCAACGGGCAGTATTAGTCTAATCGCACAGACAAGCAGTGGTATTGAACCATTATTTGCAATCGCGCACAGTCGTGTGCTTGCAGAGGGAGTCCATCTGAGTGAAGTGAGCCCGCTATTCGAGAGAGTCGCTGTGGAAAGAGGTTTCTGGAGTGACGAAATTGAACATGAAGTCGCAAGAACAGGTTCGGTTCAACATATTGATGGAGTTCCAGATGATGTCAAACAGGTCTTCAAAGCGGCACATGAGATAAGTCCAGACTGGCATATTCGAATGCAGGCAGCTTTTCAGAAGCATACTGATAATGCTGTAAGCAAAACTGTTAACCTGCCAAACAGTGCCACGACTGAGGATGTGGAGCAGATATTCCTACTAGCTAATCAGCTGCAACTCAAGGGTACAACTGTGTTTAGAGATGGATGTCTGGGTGGAGTTCAAGTATTATATCCAGGATGTCAAAATTGCGATTCCTAGTTACTATTATTCATGATGACCGCTTGGCTTCTTCATCTATAATGGCACGTCTAGTATTGATCAGCTTGTTGTATGTACGTTTGAGAGCTTTTTCTGCGTCAAAAAACCATAGTTGTTTTGCTAACATCCATTTAGTCTTTGATTCTCGAAAGCTACGTGAGAGTTGTGTATAATTTTTCTTCAGTTGTCCGATTGCTACTGAAGGGTCCTTGCAACGATCGCGAAGAACACGGATTTTTTCCTCTAATGGAGTCAGGTCTTTAGAGAGTGTCTGTTCAACAGCATCTCTGATATGGGTGTCGCCATTTAGATTGATAATCCTTATTCGAGACCAACGTAGTGAATTTCCTCCAATCTCACGAACCAGTCTATTGAACTCAGTCGAGTCAATCAATACTCTTTCATTTTCAGAACCTAAGATTCTTCTTCGTTCTCTCGACCTGAGAAGGGGGAAGAGGATTACACCTGGCCTAAGACGGACTCCAGTAGTTTTTCTGATAAGTCTCTCAACGTATTTCTTTTGCTGTGCGGTTGGATTGTTGAAACTGAATGAAACAATTGAGTAGACACGATTTTCGTACGAGTCCTCCAACTTCATTCGAGCCGTGGGTATCTTTCGAGTTTTAATGAATGAAGTGACTGGTTGATCTTGGAGAATGTTTTCATGAAGTTCCGAGTATCCATGAACAATAAATACGCCTTTCCGGATTCTTTGAACACCTTGTACAGTGGAGAATTTCTTGGATACACTTCTGATTCCATCCGGAGAACCTAGTAGAATGATTAATCGGGAATCACCTTTTAATTCGGAGGCATTGGGAATAATGCCATCTACACTTGCTTCGGTCATTTTCTGTAGCACATTTATCCTTCAAATATTAGCAAAAGGTATTCCAAGGTCATAGGTGACACAATTGAGCGACTACAATAATCGTTAATATCTTTGTCTGGCATGTTTAAATACTTATATTTTAGTAAATCTTTTTGATAACCCCATAAGTGATATTTAGAGTTCTTATAGCAATTTTTTTTAATTTTAAGATACAAGAAAGAGAGTTTCTGCAATTAGAATAACTTTACTCTTTATTCGATGGACATTGTTTGAGGTGACAAATATGCACTTCGATGATGAAGATCTTTGGGATAGTGATGACGACTCCGATGATGACTGGGAAGACGACGATGACGACGACTGGTAAGTCGAAGTCGGTTAGTTAGTCTCGATAGCTATTCTTCCGGTCTAATCTTGTCCCAGATATGGACGTGAAATCTATGGCCAAAAAGAAACCAGCAGCAAAGAAATCAGCCAAAACTGGAACATCTTCTAAGAAAAAGAAGTAACATGATGGGACCGGGAGAAGTCTATCAAACTTCCCCGTTCTCTTCTTTTTTTATATTATCTATCTTGCACGTCTTATTTCTTCGACAGCTTCCGGATTCACTAAGGATGAAGTATCACCGGGGTCTTCTCCCAAATAGGCTGCTCGAATCATTCTCCGCATAACCTTTGCGTTCCTAGTTTTAGGTAAATCTGACACAAAGAGAACAGCACGAGGAGTAAGTGGTTTGCCCATTGCGGTTGCTACAGATTGCTTAAGTTCCTCTCTTAGTTTTTCAGACGGTTCAGCTCCGGGATTAAGAACACAGAATACAACAAGTTCGTTAAGCTTGATTTTATGCGGTACGCCTATCGTTGCGGCTTCAGCTACAGCAGGATGACTTACAAGAACGGACTCAGCCTCTGCAGGTCCGAAGCGCTTTCCTGCAACTTTGATGATATCATCAGACCTGCCGAGAATATACCAGAGCCCATCTGAATCAATTGCTGCAAAGTCTCCATGTACCCAAGTGTTTTCCCAACGAGACCAGTATGTCTTTTCGTATCTTTCAGGATTCTTCCAAAATCCACGCGTCATTCCAATCCATGGAGATTTGATAACGAGTTCTCCAACTTTGTTGCGGACAGGGTTTCCATCTTCATCAAACACATCTGCGGCAATCCCAGGACACGGTCCAGAAAATGCGCAAGCCTTCAGAGGCAATAGAGGATTGCCCATCACAATACCACCTGAGATTTCTGTTCCACCAGAATAGTTGATTATTGGTATTCTCTTCCTCCCCACCTTTTCAAAGAGCCACATCCATGGATCGGGATTCCATGGCTCACCAGTGGAGCCAAAGTAGCGAAGCGAAGAAAGGCCATGTGATTTAACAGGGTCTTCTCCATGGGTCATTAGTAATCGAATCAGGGTTGGTGATACTCCAAGAATTGAAACATTATGTTTCTCAACAATCTCCCAAAGGCGTCCTGCATTCGGGTAGTCAGGAGCTCCATCGTAAAGGAAAAAGGTCCCCCCTAGAATCAACGCTCCAAAAACCAGCCAAGGCCCCATCATCCACCCCATGTCGGTCATCCAGTAAATCAGCTCACCAGAGTGCAGGTCCGTTCCAAAAGCCATGTCTTGAGCGGCTTTTATTGGAAACCCACAATGGGTGTGCACAGCACCCTTTGCCAGTCCAGTTGTGCCAGAGGTGTAAATGATCATCACAGGTGATTCTGCATCAGTTATCTCAGTACTCGCTGAGTCAGATTGGATAGAAACAAGTTCGTTCCACCAGTAGTCCCGACCAGGTTTCATTTCAATTGCTGCTCCAGTCAGATTCAGGACAATCATATGTTCCAGTGAGGGGATTTGTTCAGCTGCCTCATCTGCAATTGGTTTCATGGGAATAATCCTGCCTCTGCGGATAGCCCCATCGACTGTGAAAATTGCTTTAGCATTAGCATCTCCCAGTCGATCGACAATTGCATTGACTCCAAATCCTGAGAAAAGTGGAAGGATTATGCCGCCAATTTTGGCTATAGCCAGCAACGCAACTGTGATCTCAGGAATCATTGGCATGTAAATTCCAATTGGATCGCCCAATCCAAGACCAATTTCACGGAGTGCATTTGCTGTCTTGTTAACCTCTCGATACAAATCACCATAGTTCATTGAACGAGTCGCGCCGTCCTCACTCTCCCATATCAGTGCAAGTTGTGTTTCAGTCGCTGTACCAATGTATTTGTCTAGGCAATTGTGAACAATGTTCATCTTTCCGTTAACGCACCAACGTGGCCAAGCGATACCACGTGAGAGATCCACAACTTTGTCATATGGTTCATAGAACTGAATACTAAGAAACTTCAGAAGCGCATCAGTAAACCATGCCACATCCTCAGTCGAACGTTGCATGAGTTCATCAAAGTTTTCTATTTCATGCAACTTCATGAACGTTGTGAGATTAGCGTGTTCCACATGTTCTTGTGTAGGTCGCCAGACAATCTCGCCTCCAAACTCAAAGGTTTCTTTCAATGAATACACTCCTTTTGGTTTGATTCCTCAAGCTGCAACTCTCCCAGTATGGACATTCAACTATTTCACGGTAGTGATTTAGAAATAACCAGAGATTAGAGGGATAGATCAGCCTTGTTCACAGCATGTTTCGTAATTTCAAGATTACAGGACTTTTTCTCTCTACACCACTCTTCACATCTGACAGCTAGTTCTTCTTCATGATACAACAGATTACATTCTTCGCATAGAAAAAGACCATTCACTTTCTTTGTCATAAAGTCACACGTGTTTTATGATTTCTTTAATTTGATGGTATGATTATTACTAAGATGGGAAATCTCAAATCATCTTAGTAACTCAATCCTAAGATGTGAATGTCATGTCAGTCGAGTCCTATCCAGATTGCATAAGAAAACTACCAAAAGCGAAGGTACCTTTTCAAGGAGTTCAAGCTTGGATTGCTCAGGGTGATGAGTTTCAAATTGGATTCTTTGAAATCGAACCAATCGGGGTTGTATCTCCACATAGCCACAAGGCACAATATGGTTTTGTCATTGAGGGTGAGATGGAGTTGACAATAGGTGGTGTTACTAAAGAATACAAGAAAGGTGATTCATACTACATACCAGAGGGTGTTGTCCACTCAGCGGAGTTCAAGACATTATGTAGAGTGATGGATTTCTTCGCTGAACCTGAAAGATATGAAACAGAATAATCTGATTGTTCGTTCTCATCTCATGCCAATCGCATCCATTGAGCTGTAGCACCAAAAGGATTCCGGTTGATTATGAAGCCTATAAAGCCATACCTCCGTCCACCGATAAACATGTGCCAGTACAGAACTCAGCAGTAGCTAAGTACAGAATCCCCTCAGCAATCTCCTCAGACCGACCAAAACGCCTGAGTGGTTGACGTTCAATGAATTCTCTTCTAGCAGCTTCTGGGTCTGGAAATTTTGATAGCCGGTCTTTTAGCGAGGGTGTATCAGTTGTGCCTGGACAGATACAGTTTACCCGTATCTTATCATACATATAGTCAACAGCCATTGCACGAGTAAGAGCAACTAATGCACCCTTTGATGCTGTGTATGCAGCTCGATCTTTAGCCCCCATCAAAGCGACGGCAGATGCCACATTGATAATAGTCCCTTCTGTCTTTTTCAGATGAGGAATAGCATATTTTGTTAAAAGATAAACACCTCGCACATTAACTGCTATTGTGCGATCCCAGTCCTCTGGACTTGTATTATCCACCCTACCCGGAATCACAACTCCTGCATTATTCACTAAGATGTCTAATTGGCCATATCTATCAATGGTTTCAGACACAATTAGCTTAGCAACTTTGAGTTCAGACACATCACCCTTGATGAAAATGGACTCGCTGCCAAGGGATTGAATTTTCCTACTAACATTCAACCCAGAATCGGCTATGTCTGCACATGCGACATTAGCGCCATTTTGTGCAAATAGAAGAGCAGTCGCTTCACCTATACCTGCACCAGCTCCTGTTATTATGGCTGTCTTACCGTTTAACTTCACTTACTGCACCGCTCCATCTAAACTACTCCTGTGATATGAAACTTCACCTATTATAGCGATTGATTTACTTTGCACTAAGCGAATCTTCATTAGCGAAGTATATTGATTCCGAAACCCAACATCTAAGATGGGAGATAATCAAGAAAATGGAACAAGAGCCAAAGCCTCCATTGACGGCTGAGGAAACAGATAAGGCTCTTGCTAATATGGTGAAGCAAGGAATCGCCGCTCAGGTCAAGACCACCTTTACAGAGAGTGTCTTCCTTGTTGGTTTTGCCCTTCTCTTGCAAGCTCCAAACACTGTGATTGGTATTCTGGCTGCAATTCCTTCTGTCACTCAGCTGTTACAAATCCCATCAATATTCCTCTTGGAGAAATATAGAAACAGAAGACAATTGAATACATATACACAATTAGGCAACCGATTTGGAATCCTTCTCATGGCTTTGATACCATTCATAGCTATTGGTGAAATCAGTTTACTGCTTCTTATTGGTGCGATGTTAATCCAAAGTATATTTACTGCGATTGGTTCACCAAGCTGGAATTCTTGGATGCGAGATTTAGTCCCTCCTGATCGACTTGGTAGTTTCTTTTCAACAAGAATGGCTCTCACAGGGTTAGTAGCAATAATTGCTTCTGTTTCTGGAGGGTTCTTCATTAACAATTGGTTGACTAAGATAGATCCAAGCGACCTGTTTGGTCAGCTCTCCACGTACTCGGTCCTGTTCTTCATTGCATTTCTTTTTGGAATGATAGCTATCTATTACACGAGATCTACACCTGAACCTCCAATGTATCACCGACATGAAGAACTCAGTTATTCACAATTGTTGGCAGAACCATTTCAAAATGAGAATTATAGAAATCTGATAATTTTCTCTGCTGTTTGGAGTCTAAGTACTTCTTTCGCCAGTCCGTTCTTTACAGTCTATTTACTTGATGTGAACCTACTTGCTTTTGATATTGCTCTTGTGGCAGGTCTTTTAGCTTTGACTCAACTTACTAGTGTAATTTTCCTACGACTATGGGGTCGTCTTGCTGATCGATTTAGCAACAAGTCAATTCTACAAGTGACGTTACCAATATTCACCATTAGCACGTTTCTCTGGACTTTCAGCAGGATTGCTAAAGCCGCTGAAGTTCATATTCCATTAATCATATTCATCCACATACTCAATGGATTTTCAGCAGCAGGGGTTAATTTAAGCACAAATAACATAGGTCTGAAGTTGGCACCTCGTGGTGAGTCAGCCACTTATCTTGCAGCAAGAGGTGCAATCATTGCGGTTGCTGGCTCTATCGCCCCAGTCATTGCAGGATTATTGGCGGACCTTTTCGCGCATCATAATATAGCATTCTCTCTCTCATGGCTCATTGATGGTGAACCGTTCTGGCTCATTACAGCCTATAGTTTGTCAGGTATTGACTTTCTATTTGTCATCTCATCAATCATTGGAATATATGCAATACACAGAATTGCACTCGTGAAAGAAGAGGGTGATGTCGATGAGCGAGTGGTAATAGATGCGCTAATTGCAGAAACCAGACGTAATGTCAGGACTGTTTCTACAGTTGATGGGCTACGGCATACATTCCAAGCTCCGCTCAGATCTACGAGAAAAGGCAGAAGAAAAAAGAAACAGCCTGACGTTGAATCGATTCCCCCTGATGACAATCATGACGAGGGACAATAATCATTCTCGTATCACTGCTTTGGTGAATATGTTTATATTCTTCCATATACAATAAGTATACAATTGTATTCTAATTGTATACAATGGATGATTAGTACAGAGAGGATGCGGAAAATTGGCTGTAGCAAATCGACCCAAGCAGGAAACAACTGTAAACACTTCAAGTAAAAGGATAACAGATTACAAGAAAGTCGTAGAGGACATGCAGACTATTGCAAAACACTATGGAAGATAATTGTAGATAAACTCCTTTCTACTAAACAAGTCTAGCTAATATTGATTCGACCGACGCAATCTCGATTTTTGAGTTTATACTTGCAGCCCCATCTCGCAGATTTCTAAGGCAAAATGGACATGCTGTAACAAGAATTGTTGCTTCAGTCGCTTCGGCTTCTTGAACCCGTCTTGCAGCAATTGCTATTGCATCATTGGATTTTCCAGCGCGGAAACCACCTCCGGCACCGCAGCATTTAGCAAACTTCCGATTCCATTCCATTTCAACAAGTTTGACTCCAGGTATGGATGAGAGCACCAATCGGGGTGCGTCATAAATCCCTGAATGTCTGCCGAGATGACAAGGATCGTGATATGTTATTGTAGCATTAAGAGGTCTGATTTTGAGTTTATTCTGTTTGATTAGTTCTTGCAGTAGCTCCATGGAATGTGTAATCTTGAACTTTGATTCATCATTCAGTAAAATCTTGTAATCATTGGAGAACATTCTGTAGCAACCAGCACATGAAACCAAAATATTGTCTGAATGCATCCTCCCAAAGAGGTCGTTAATCTTCTTCGCTTGTTCAAAAGCTTGGGATTCATCACCCACTCGATATGCAGGAGAACCGCAGCAGATCTGTTCATTTGGGATTCTGAAACTTACTCCTGCAGCTCTTAGTACTTTAAGTAAGCAGTCGAGTTCATCACCTTCTCTGTAGATCTGAGTACAACCAAGAAATAAAGTATAATCGCCTGAGCTTAGTTTGGATTCAGAAAAGGATTGAAGGATTGCGACACCTTCATCCGAATCAGCTGAATAGGGATTGCCACTTTCACGAGTGCCTGTGCTGATTTTTCTATAGCCTTCAGGTGGAGCTAGTCCCTGATTACAAAGAACTGCTTTCATCTCATGGATGGCTTCACTCTGATTATACCCACAAGCCACATCACAGAGACCACAACTTGTACATGCAAACACTCGTTCAGCTATGGTTTCATCTAGTTGGAGTCTACCCTTCAGCAGATGGTAAAGAATAGTCATCTTTCCCTTCGCTGCATAACTGTCTAATTGTAGTTGACTGTAGGCAGGGCAATTCTCACGACAAAATCCACACCGGACATGCATACAAGCACGCGCCCAGTCCTCATATTTTTCTAGTCGTTCTATCACTAACTAAACCCCCTGTTTCCCCGATTCAAAATGTTCTTTGGATCCAACAATGATTTCAGGTCCTTGAGAAGATTCCATGCAGAACCTAATTGGTCTTGAACCCAAGGTGAAGAACGTAATCCTAGTCCATTTGCATTTGAGAGACTTCCACCCATCTCAAGAGCTTGTCGATACATTCGCTCTTTGAATTGGAACCACTTGTCAATCTCACTCTTTTTTCTAGTATCGACTGGAACACTGAAATAGATACAGAATGGAATTGGTCCTCTAGGACCACCAACAACAAATGCTCCAAAATCAATATCGACCCAACCAAACTCCTTCTTCAAATCGTCGCAAAAGTCACTATATTCTTGGAATCTACTGAGGGGGACACAGGCATCAACTAGATCAGGTTCATAGTCAGTATGTGATAACGCAAAATTACTCTGGTCAAAGGTATCCTTTCCAATATTGATGGAGTTCCACCATGATTGGGTTAGGGCCGAAGGTAGTTTACTACCACCCTGTTCTTCAGAGCATCTTGTTATGACTTTGAGTGTTGCATCCACCATTTCAACACTGCCAGACACCCCAAATAGAATTGCCATTGAAACTTCATCAGGAATTGGTGTCTTTGATCTCTCCATATACTGAACAAGAGACCTCCGATCAAACATGAAAACTGTTTCAGGCCAACATCCAGCTGCATGGGCACTTTTACATGCTTCAATAGCTGTTGTAATATCAGAAAACCCGAAGCTCACCCGGTCTCGTGTGGGAGGTTTGGGATACACTTTGAGTGTGGCTTCAGTGATGATACCAAATGTGCCTTCTGCACCCAGAAAGAGATTCAGAAGATTGTGCGTTGGCAATGAGAGATAACTCTTACCTCCAATCCTGGTTTTTTGACCATTACTCAGAATTACCTCCAAGGCAAGAACCTGATCATAAACATAGCCATACTTAGCACCATAGATACTGATGCCCATACAGCTCAATGCCCCACCAATTGTTGAAGAGAGGCTGCTCTCAGGATGGTGGGCAAAAAACACACCTTTGCCCAGGGCTGCATTGAAAATTGTTTCAATAGTTGTACCTGCTTGAGCTGTGATAGTCAGGTTATCGATATCAACCTCTAGAACCTTATTCAGTCTCTTCATGTCTAGAACAATGCCATGCTCTACAGCTAATGGATTGCCGGACATGCTAGTCCCGCCGCCCCAAGTATAGATTGGTACATTCATCTGATTGGCTATCTTTACTACTTCAGCAACTTCATCCGAAGTTCCAGGTTTGACAATGATATCAGGTGTGTAATCGTCAGCAATTCCTTCAATTGAGTAATCCTTGGAGTAGACTAATCTATCGCATAACTCGCTACTCACATATTTATCGCCAACTATCTCTTTTAGCATACTCTCAACAACTGACAAGTCTGTCATTGACATCAATTCCATTGGTGGGTGTCATTTCAATACAAGATGGTGAATAATATCTCTACTGTAGTGACCACAGAGTGGCAACAGCAATTTTTTTACGCAAAATGAGATATGAAAATATGTTTCATAGATTAGGTACATAGCTGAAATATCACTATAAGTAGTGAAACAATAAATTTCTAGTGACGCCACCGTGGGAATGGAGAGGATAGTATGGCATCATCTCGCCGTTGGCAATTCAAGATATGTCTTATTGGAGATGGCTATGTCGGGAAGACAAGCATTCGTCGCAAGTATCTAGGACAAGGATTCAGGTCGAACTATATTCCTTCCTTAGGTGTAGATTTTGCACAAAAGACTGTGATGTATAACGGTGATGATGTTCGCTTGGTGATATGGGATATAGCAGGGCAACCACAATTCCAGAGTCTAAGAAAACGCTACTACGAGGGGTGTAGTGGTCTGATACTTGCTTATTCTGTGGTGGATAAAGAATCATTTGATAATGCCTCTAAGTGGTTAGTCGAGGCGAAGGGGTTCATGGAAGATTTCCCTGCTCTAATAATAGTGGGGAATAAAATCGATCTTCGGTCATATCATCCAAAAGAGGACATAATAACTTACGAAGAGGGCCTTGAGTTCACCAAGAAATTTAGTGAACGATTAAACACTCCAGCAATCTTCATCGAAACATCGGCCTTGACTGGGGAAAATATCGATAGAGCTTTTGACAAACTGACTAGGATGATGATAAATCCAGAAGACTATCAGACAATTACTACGATGCATGAAGTACGTGTGGATGCTGTTGAACAAAGGCAACCCCCTGAGCCTATTACTGTACCATCTACAGCATCAGCCGGTGAAACAGTCGCAGACATGTCATCTGCTGAAACGCCTGTAATAGCTAAGGAGGATGAGGTCGCTCTAACCATGACCCATTTGATTGATCTCCGTGCCAAACTTAAGAAGGCTGAAGAAGAGTTCCGTGATTATTCTTTGGAGGTCGAAACCAAACTTCTCACTCTTAGGAATACCGTTCATGTAAAGAAAATAATGTACGAGCATCTACGAGAACAGCTCACTCAAACTAGACAGGAGTGGGCAGAGGCCTATGACCAGCATGTCAAGTTAGACCAAGAGAAGAAACAGAAAGTAGCAGACCGATTAGCTCGTATTGAAAAAATTAGAAACCAAATCGACGAAATTGAAACATCAGTGAGAAAACAAGTGCGTGAGTTGGATTTGGACAAAAGTGCAGACTGATTCAAGAAATTCTTTGAATCCAATGAATAGTTGGCGAGTGGCATAAACTGAAAGTACTTTAACCAGAAGACAAAGGCCCACGCTATCAAGGACCGTTACTAATCTTGTCAGAAAAGCAGCTCGAGCCAATTGAGGGTGATCTTCAAAATTCAAATCATGAGGGGAATTTACTCACTGTACTTAATCTCTCTCTAGTTACATTCCTAGTTCTTCTTGGTTTGAGTATGGTTGCTCCAATCCTACCCACCTATGCAGAGAGTTTTCAGGTATCATACACTCTCGTTGGTTTCGTAGTTTCATCCTTTGCTGTAACAAGAATGGTTCTCGACATGCCTGCAGGACTGCTCTCAAGAAGATTCGACAAGAAAAAGATAATGATTTCAGGCTTGGTTCTCATCTCGAGTTCATCCATTCTCGCTGGTTTCGCTCCAACCTATGGCATACTGGTAATTGCTAGAATGATAGAGGGTGCAGGTTCAGCGTTCTACGTCACTACAGCAACAGTGTTCCTAGCTCAAATATCAGGAGAGGAGAAAAGAGGGCAGTGGATGAGTTTGTATATGGGCATGTTGCTTCTCGGAGCGATTTTTGGACCAACATTTGGAGGGATTATTGCAGACACTTATGATATTCGAGCTCCCTTTTTCGCGTACGCAATAATTACAGGTCTTGGTGTTTTTCCAACAATAACATTACCGAAACTAGCTAATTCTGCAAATGCTTCTTCATCTCTTAAGAGAGGCGAGATTCTGAGTGACATGAGAGAAGTTCTGTCAAATCCTTCGTTTCTTCTAGTGACCTTTGCAGTCTTCACAACGTTCTTTCTACGCACAGGAGTGAGGACCACACTGGTGCCGCTATTTGCAGCTAATAATCTAGGTCTTGATTCAGGAGCCATTGGGTTAGTTCTAACTGTTGGAGGAATAACGACTGCAATTACAATCACACCTATGGGAAGTATATCAGACAGAATTGGTAGAAAGATTCCTCTAGCATTATGTCTCGTTTTGACTGCCGTAATCACTCTGGTGATCCCATTTTCTACGGATCTGTTAACGCTATCAATTGCCTTAGCAATCTATGGAGCAGTAATTGGCTTCTCGGGACCTAGCGCGGCTTATGTGACTGATGTATCCCCGCAGGACAAACTAGAGATATCCATGGGACTCTATCGAATGATTAGTGATTTCGGCTTCGTGGTTGGACCACTTCTGCTAGGTTTCATAGCTGACTTAACAGCTACACCGGTGGTTGGGGAGTCTCATTCTGGGCTCATCGGGATGTTTCCTTTCTTGATAGCATCTATTATTCTCATAATTGCCTTCTTTGTGCTTCTAAGAGCTAGTGACCCAGCAAGAGAGAGAAGACAAAACGCCGTACCTAAGGGCTATACACAATTCATTTGACGATATCAAAATCTGTGATTAATTGGATTCATTTTAGTCAATAGTGATTCTACTTAGAACCATCTTCTTTTATGCAAGCTTGTTTGGATTAGAAATATGAAGGACTTAGAAGAGCATGATGAGGAATTAAGAAACATCATTAGAGAAATTCGTACTGCACGTTCAAATCCAAAGAAGCTAAAGACTCTATTTGATAAATATGAGCATGAATTCGGATCTAAAGCAGAGAAACGAGTTTTGGAAATCATAGCTGAAAATACAGAAAAGGCATGGGCGGAAATTGCTGAGGAAAGAGAGAATAATGACATTCAGGGCATTCTTGACACATTATGGAAGTCCTTTGAACAAGTAGGAGGAGAGTTCACTGTCGAAAGGACTGAAGATTCTGCACAGATTCACTGCACAAAATGCCCTATGGCTGAAACATATCTCAAAATTGGTAAACCTGAGTATGGATTGATTTTCCATTGTAGTACGGACCCCCACATCGTAGCAGGATTCAATCCGAAAATGGAGTTTAGGATCACTAAGAAACTGATGAGTGGGGATGAGTGTTGCGATCACTATTATCGTTTGAAGTAAAATCGCTAATGGTGAAAGGTTGAAGAAATCTAACATATAAGAGTCCAAAAAGCTCATTATTAATGAACATATAAAGACTGGAATATGTCACTAGTTGATTATCCTAATTGGATTAGAGGTGTTGACATATTTATTGGACTAATCACAGTATTTGTTGGAGCTTGGATTTTATTTAGTCCAGATCTTGTTGAAGCAACATTGGTTTATGCGATGGCGATTGGTCTTTTCCTAATTGGAGCAATAAGATTTGGAAAAGGCATCACCATGAGTGGTTTATCAATGACAAGTCGAGCCACGAAAATATTCAGTGGTATTGCAGCTATTGTACTATCTGTTCTCTCCTTTTTGTTTAGCGATTTGACAGTAGTGTTTTTGATTTCACTGCTAACTTTCGCAATAATGCTGCTAGGACTCTCAAGAATTATTGTAGGCTATAATGAAAAGACACTATCGACTTGGATGAGGTGGATGAATATTCTTGGTGGAGGTCTTGTGTTCTTCTTTGGACTCTTCGCAGCAATTTTTTCAGGTATAGGATTCTTTACATTAAGACTGATAATAGCCTGTGCCTTCATAGTTCTGGGATTAATTCGAATTTTAGCTGGTTCAAAAGGAGAATTAACTTAGGAAAAAGCCAGGTTGCGATTCTATACCATCTGAAAATGCGAGGTCACGTTTTCCATCAAGGATTGTCTGGGTATTGCAGAGAGAGATTTGCAAAGAAATGAAGGTAATCGGTGGATTTGAATACAGCTTGTATTCTTATTATTACTAGACCAGAAGGGGGTCTAAAGATGACATCAAAAGAATTGATTGAGATGATGAACAAAGGCATCTCTAGAGAGATACAAGTAAGCATACAGTATATGTGGCAGCATGTCAGGATTTATGGTTTTGACCACCTAGCAATTGCTGAAGAGCTGAAGAAAACTGCAATCGCAGAGATGAAACATGCGGAGAGTATTGCAGAGAGAATCGACTATCTTGGGGGTGTTCCTACCACGACTCCGGCAAAAATAACGGTTGGAGACAAACCAGAAGAAATGATCACGCTTGACATGCAAGCTGAAGAAGAGGCTATTGAACTCTACAAGAAGATAATAGAGCAAGCAACAGAGGAGAGAGATTATGTGACTCGTGAGCTTTTCGAGGACATTCTCTCTGATGAGGAAGACCATCATAATGTGTTTAGGACATTGCTTGAGAAGTAAATCGTACCCATAAGAGCTTCATCTTGAAAACTTAGAACTTTGAGTTCACTTTACACACAGTTCTCATCACACCTTGAGAAACTATGCAAAAGAGCTGAATCTTCGAATAATCATCATGACCGATGAAGAAGGTATCCGTTGGGTAGCTTTTAAGGATGACAAGTAAGGGACAGAAAAAGACTTTATAAACCTTTAAAAAGTCTTAAAATTTCTATTAAGACTCTTTTGGTCTTTATAAGGCTAAAGATTCGTAATACTAATAAGCAGAAAATCCCACTTTTACTGTTAGACAGAAGGACGACATAAACACGCGCCTGATAATCACTGATGTTCGATATGCATAGGCGTACTACCCACTATAGTATCTGATAACGGATTAAGCCCCAAAGTCCTGCTTATCAATTACATGAAGCTGAATCCGTTGTAATAGGTGAAAGAAATGAAGGAAAAACTAAGAGAGAGGTTGCCAATTATCGAGTGGCCGGATTTGGAAAGAAGAATGGCAATAATATCACGAATGACGAGTGAACCCCCAGCTAAAACACCGAAAAGAGAGATTCCAAAGGTAGTAGAGAGGACAGATATTCCATCTCCTTACTCGGGTGACTCTTCAGAGATTGAAAGGAAAATTTAGTCAAGTGTTGGGATGATATGAGCTGGGATCTACTTCTAGAAGACAGTATATCAACTGTTGAGGATTTAGCTGATTATTTGGATGTGAACGACAAAGACAAAGCTGTATTAGAAGAAATCTGTCAGGATCATCCACTAAGGATATCTAAATACTACCTATCTTTGATTGACAAAGAGGATGCTGAAGATCCCATTAAGAAACTGGCTGTACCTCTAACTCATGAGAGTTATTTGGAGGGGAGCTATGATACGAGTGGTGAAAAGGTGAATACCGTTTTACCCGGGTTGCAGCATAAGTACAAAGAAACTGCTGTGATTCTATCGACAAATGAATGCGCCATGTATTGTCGACATTGTTTTAGAAAACGATTGGTTGGATTGAATTCTGATGAAGTTGTTCAAGACATTCAAATCGTAGCGGATTACATTGAGAGTCATAAAGAGATTAATAACGTTCTCATCACTGGAGGCGATCCTTTTGTACTGCCCAATGAACGCATACAAGAGTTTCTAGAAGCTTTGACAGAAATAGAGCATCTTGATTTCATAAGATTTGGAACAAGAGTTCCTGTCACTTTCCCCCAAAGAATTCTTTCGGACGATAATCTAATAGAGATTCTAGAATCCTATTCCAAAAAGAGGACACGTCTGTATATAGTCACTCAGTTCAATCATTCGCGGGAAATTACTAAAGAATCAAGTGAGGCATGTAATCGTCTTCAAGATGCGGGAATATTAGTCAGCAATCAGACTGTGCTTTTGAGAGGGGTCAATGATGATTCAGAAACAATGGCACAACTACAAAGGGGTCTTGTGCGAATTGGTGTAGTGCCATATTACGTATTTCAATGTCGACCTGTGAAACGAGTGAAAAAGCACTTCCAAGTCCCACTTTATGAGGCGTGTCGGATAATGGAAGAAACGCATACTAAGTTAGATGGACACACTAAGAGGTTTCGTTTTATCATGTCGCATACAACTGGGAAGATTGAGATTCTAGGTATCGATGGAGACCGGTTCCTATTCAAGTATCATCAGGCTAGGGATCCTAGAGATTATGGAAAGGTTTTCACAAGGAATGTTGACAAGACATCTACATGGCTAGACGATTTAGAAGGCGAGATCTGATTAATAGTTCAGTTACGTTAATTTTTGATTGCATGAACAATTCCATTACGAAGAATCAGCTTCGCTTGACTCCTGCTTTCCAAGATTCTAAGAATATCATGACTCTCAGCTAGAGCCAAGAGAAGAGAATTAGTATCATAATTCCCATAAATGATTCTTGAGATTTCGTAGATTGTTTGAGGATTGTTTGTCAGGGATTCAGAAGTTTTTTGGAGTTTGTCATCATATTCAGCTCGAAGTACCTGAATTCTAGATTTGATATCAAGAATAGGTTCTCTGTGTCCAGGTAATGCGATATAGCTGTTTCTTGATGAGATTCGATCCAAAGACTCGAGGTAGGTAATCATCCCTATTTTTTCAGACCTATCAAAGGATATGCTTGGGTTTGAACTGATATCTCCTAGAATAAAGTCCCCACTGAAAATAACCTTTTGTTCATCACATACGTAACATACCGACCCAGACGAGTGTCCTGGAACCCAAACTGCAGTAACTTCACCGATACCTGTTTTGAAAACAGCACCATCATTGAAACTGAGAGCGTTTGGAACAGGCTCTAACAGGGACTTGAAATATTCCAAGAGACGTTTTGGGGGTAGGGTTGGACGCTCATTCTGAGGAACTCCAGAAGACGTAATTAGCTCCTCGTAAAACTCAAGGTAGAGTTCTGCATATCTATCATAATTTACAATAGCCATAGCGTCTTTTTGATGAATCCATACTTCTGTAGGTTTGTCATGAGTTCGTGTTCGTTCTTCAACAAATTTGGCAGCGAGTCCAATGTGATCAGTGTGACCATGTGTCAGGAGAATTTGTTCAATGTCCCCCAAATTATATGATCTGGCTTGAAGCTCCTTTTGAATTGTTGCTAGACTTTTTGAGTTCTTAGGACCAGTATCAATCAGAGTAAGTGGTGAACCTTCTATCAGATAGCAATTAACGTTGCCAACAGGGAATGGAGTAGGTATCTCAATTCTAGATATCCCATCAATCAGGTTCTTCATATGTGATTAGACCAATTGAGGTATTGCCTGTATTGTCAATATAAAGAAGGTTATCCAAACAAAAAAGTCGCTTCAAAATAGATTGACATGCGAATTCTACCAAATTCCATAGTGAGAAGAGTGCTCATTCAGTGAGCACCTGTTCTCAACTATGATGTTGTCTTTTACCTGAGATCATGGACAACTCATGCTCGTTCATTTAAAACAACAAGAGTTTGTCCGACCTTGTCACCGTATCTCTGGAGATATGCTGACTTTTTAGCAATCTTGATTCCAACGAAATAGACTGCTATGCCATCGACAAGTCTACATAGATTTCTCTTCACAGACTGCAACATTGTTATCTTTGTACCCTGCTCACTAACTACACGAATTCCAGTAAGTAGTTTCCCAAGAGTAAATCCGATTAGTCCCTCCATACCTATGAAATATGCAAAGATGCCAATCAGAAATACTCCGCATATGGGATCAAAGATAATCCATAGATGATCACCTGGTAACATGAGCCAGACACCTTTCACTTGATATGTAATCAGTATGAAAATTGTGGCTAAAATAGCAAAATCGACAATCTGTGCAATTGCTCTCTTCTGTATCGATGCCAGTATATCTTCATTTGAATATCGCGGTTTTTCTAAAGTTGTAGCTACTTCCGGTTCTGTTTCTACTGAAGTCAAGTTCAATCAACCCCTCTACTTGTTTTGGTTTTTACAAAATCATCCAAGCCATTCGGATTTTGATGGATGGGAGGTGTTATTATCTCAAATAATCGAGAGTCCGGTTTCATGCTGACTAAATATCGTGCAGTCCAGATACAACCATCCAATACAATTTCCAGATTGAATCCTGCTTCCTCTAACCGAAGAAGGTATTCTATGTAGGATATGCATTCGACTAGCTGTGCTTTTGATAAGCTTGCATATTCAACTCTATTCTGAGGAGATTTGGGCTGGATCGAGTCTGAAATACGACCAACCCCCATGAATATATCAATCTCAAGAGTGATGTCCTCCCAATTATCGGGCTCTTTTACAAGATAGATTCTAACGGGTCCATAATCATGCAAGAGAACAGTCCGTCCAGTTTCTGAATAAAGTGGATCTAGTTGAGAGGTGGAGCATAGGAGCTCGTACCCCTCAACCAAATCAGAGAGTTCCATTTTACCTGCCTCTACCCCATTTCTCGAACACTAGTATTCCAGCAATGACTACTATGACACAAGCTATAGCAACTAAAGCAAGGTCTATCCAAATGGAGAACGTCGTAATATCGGCACCCCTTAGGAAGATAGTAGTTAGAGCATCTGTCACATAGTTGCTAGGCATTACAGAGGCGATGGTATCAGCAATTCCGCCAAGCGGCATGAAAGTTCCAAGAAACATCTGAGGCATGGCAATCATGAAAGCTAGACCTGTAGCCCCGTCTGCTGAGTTTGAGAATGTTGCTGCAATGAGTCCCAAGCCAACACAAGACAGAGAGAATACTGATAGTATCAATAGTGCAAAGCTAATTCCGGCTATTCCTGTTGAAGGTCTGTACCCGATTAAGAATGATGTCAAGAAGATCATAATAACTTGGATGATCGCCACAACCATGTACGAGATAGCCTGACTAAGCATATAGTCAGACGATGTTACAGGCGTGGTTGACATTCTTCTTAGAAGACCCTCACTTCTCTCTACAGTCATCGACTGTGCCACAATGACTGTGATGAATATCGCTGAGAACGCAAACATTCCTGGTACCATAAAGTCCCATTGTGAAAAGGCATTTGCAGAAATCAACTGAGGGTTTGTGAGCTGAACTGGAACCTCGAGCGACATCTGTGCATCTCCAAAGAGTGTACTTAGAAAGACCCTCTGGACAATTGGTGGGACTGCAATAGTGGCTATCAGTGATCCTTCATCAAGATAGAGTCCAATGGATGTATTAGTCCAGCTACTCCCATCAAATGGAGATAACCAATAAGATTGGCAGCTATCACCAAATCCGATAGGAATTACAACCAGTGCATCTATATTACCTTGAAGAAGTTCTGCTTGACCAGTTTCATTGTTGTCATATAGCGTTAAGACAATACCTTCAGTTGCTGAGAAGTTAGTCAAGAATCTACTTGCCCACTCTGGATGGTCCGATGAATAATCTAAGTTGACAGCACCGATTTCGAAGTTCTGCGGTCCAGAACCACCAATTCCTCCGAATGCGAATCCAAACACTGCTGTGAGAACGACAGGAAATAGTATCAATAGGAATAGAGTACCTCGGTCTCTGATTAGCTTCTTCATGTCTTTCTTTACCAAAGCTAGGACTCGTCCAAAATTCATCTATACCCCCTCCCTTAGCTTCTTACCAGTTCTCAACACAAATACCTCCTCAAGGTCTTCGGCTTGATATTTTTCTATCAAATCTTGTGGCGAACCAAGTTCAATCAGTTGGCCTTCATCGATTATGCCCACTCTGTCTGAGAGTTCCTGTGCTTCTTCCATGTAATGGGTTGTTAGAATTATTGACTTGTTTTGGTTTCTGAGTTCATTGATAAAATCCCATACTGCGCGACGAGAAACAGGGTCCATTGCAACAGTAGGTTCATCAAGCAGAGCGACAGAAGGATCATGAATGAGTGCCATTATCGTGCTGATACGTCGTACCATACCTCCGCTATAATGACTGGCACGACGATCAAGATCATCATACATCCCAACTCGTTTGGCCAAGATCTCGATTCGTTCATCCAGCAAGCTGGCAGGAATTGAATGAAATTGACCAAACAGCTCAATATTCTCTCGACCTGTGAGGTAAGGGAAATAAGCTGGTTCTTGAGGACATAACCCAATAATCTTGCGAACTTCGTTGGCGTCCTTCACCACATCATATCCACCTACAGTTGCTTGACCTTCAGTCGGATTAAGCAGAGTCGATAGTATATTGACTGTAGTTGTCTTTCCAGCTCCATTTGGTCCAAGAAGACCAAAAATCTCACCCCAACCAACTTCAAGACCAAGTCGATCTACTGCTGTGAAGTTTCCAAACCTCTTTGTCAGATTCTTCACTTCAATTGCAGATTTTCGTGTTTTCTCCAATGATTGTTCAACGATGACTTGCATTTTTGTAAATCACCTATATTAATGAAGTACAGAAAATGCAATTCTATTCATGTGTGCTAACAAGTTCACCAAAGCGGCGATAATGACTACGGGAGAACCAATATGTGAACCAAACAGTTCACATTAGGCAGGTGTAGGAGATTTTTGATCTGGATTCTAAAGACCAGCATCCTTGAGCATTTCTGCAAGACGAATACTACGGATATCTGGAAAGCTTGCTGGAGGCCTGCCAAAAAGTGCTTGACACGATATCACAAATGGAGCTCCAGCAATCTTCTTTGATATTATATCAGCATCTTTGAACTGTTCAACAACAAAGGCTGCAAACACTACTGGATCTGTTGCTGATATCATGGGACCATAAAATGCCGAAGAGAAGTTTTCATTAATAAAGAGAAGCACTTCTTCCAAACCACCAATTTTCTCGTCCCAGTGAATTTTCAAGAGAAAGACAAAGGCATCTCCTGCACTTAGATTCCATCTGATTCCAAGAGAAACCGCTCCACTCTCAAGAAGACTATCAATTATTGACCTGGTTCTTCTGACCGTTAGTCCTGTAATCTCCGAGATTCTCTTAATTGGCATGCGTGGGTCTTCAACAAGGCATTTTAGAACTCTAAGCTGGAGTTTGGTTAATTCAGTCTTTCTTCCATGAAGCGCATCTTTTACGAGACTGTGAATCTCAACACTCTTAACATTCTCAAGACCTCGTAGAAAACTACCAATATCTCTAAGGCTTTCTGACCCAGTGAAGGTCCCCATTGACAAAAATGTAGATCCTGATAAAACACCAACCTCTCTCGTTAGTATATGAGATCCAATCAAGTGCACTAGCTCCTCCTCGTTCTCTCCACCATCAGTGGAAATAATAGCGAGATAGTTCTCACCATTAACCATAGCGAGAGTAAGCTCTGCTGTGAATTCCACAATCACACCTGTATCAATCAGCTTCTGAATTCGTTTCTTAACCGCATTTGCTGTCATATTGAACTGCTGTGCAAGATTTCGATATGGTGTTCTGCAATTTTGGAGCAATCCAAAGAGAATTCCTTTGTCTATCTCATCCAAACTCAGCACCTAACCTTCCCAATAGTAACATTTGCTGACTAATATCGTATTCGGACACTGGAAAGATACTTTCGAATGAAATAAACGATTTAACTAGTGAATTTGAAAAGGACAAGCAATCTATTGCGTTTTTGAATAAGTCCTGAAGCCTTGGTACAAGAAGACAATACCAAGAATCAAGGCAACAGCAATAATTGCGATTTCAATTAGACCAAGAATCAGTCCACTTGTTACTATTAGATATCCATACCAGGAGAGTGGAGTCACTGGAATCATGACACCTATAATCATGATGCCTAAACCCATTAGATGTTGATGCCTTGTAAGATTAGTTTTTTCTCTATAGCCAAGCACTAGTAATATAATACCAATCAGAAATCCGAGAGCCAGGAGCGGCGGGATAAGCGGGGTGGTAAACGTCTGTCCTTGCATATTTTTC
>PJET01000043.1 GCA_002825515.1 Candidatus Thorarchaeota archaeon MP11T_1
CTATCAGTGGATGTTGTGCTTTAGTTTACACAAGCTTTTTCATTGACAAGGGGCAAACTAAATATCGCATGGTCGAGATGGATATTACATTGGCACCTGTCATTTACTTCCTTGCATTAGACTTTGTTTCACTCTTGGGAATCTGGATTTACACTAGAAATGATGCGAATAGAACGAGTCGTTTTGAGAAGATGGTTGGTGCGTATCTTGTTTGGTTCATATTGAACGGAATTTACTTCATATCACTTTTCTACACTCCTGTTTTCTATGAACCAGCGCCAATCTATCCTTGGCGCAATGTACCATTCTTTCTTGGTTTCGTGATCATTATCTCTATTCCATACTATCTCGATCTAATTCGTCATTATCTTAACCATGATTGATAACAACCTTTTACTTCGCGATGTATCCTACAGAAGAAGAATGGAATTCAATGGTTCGTCTTGAATAGATAGAATCGATATCATCATTTCACTTATCTGTGATTTTATCAAATCATATCTAGTTGGATTTGCGACGCTAATGAGTGGATAATGGATGAAAAGTTCATTCGGAATTCGAACAGTGTATATTGACTGTTATGACGCTCTTGGGTTCTTTGAAGAGAACTGTGAGAGAATCATGATTGTCATGTCTACCATTGGTGAATCCACGTTTCTCAAACGTGAGTGGGTATCAGGTCGAGCAGGAGGAGGAAGCTGGGCTCGAACCTTGAGGTGCGTTTTTGAAACAGACTTGGACCCACTCCATATAAAAACCATAATGCTTGGTCTCCAATATCTTGATCCAAAAAACGTTCCTGAAGTAATCCCAAAAGATGCTGATACTGGTTTGTTCAGGTTCGCAAATCTAGATGTGTTTAATGTTCAGGAAGGAAGCGATGAAGGCAAAAGTCGATTAAGTCGGTTGTTGAAGCAACCTGCGAAGAAAGTTGAAATGACTGAATTGAAGTTTATCGGCGACCTTTCAGATTTCCTAATCACATGTAGAACTCGTTTGATTGACACTATAGATCCCGCCTCTTGTCAGATGTTACTCGATATTGAGCAACAGATTCTTGAGAAGCTAGAAGCTGAAGAACGTATGAGAACGTGAAAGGATACTTTTTCTGGATGGTCTTTTAAGGGGCAGCAATCCACGAATAAATCGGTAAGTGGAAGCAATGGAATCAGCTATAGATCAGATTGAAGAAATTGTCAAGAGAGAAACCAAGGCATGGGATACACAAGATGTAGACTTGTTAATGACAGTATTTCATCATGACATGGTCTGGCCTTGGCCACCTCATCCAAAAGCTCACAACCCGATGGATTGGGTGATAGAATGGGGTCGATACAATGCTGAGCGGTGGAGTCGAGGATGGCAAGACCTATTCGACACGCACGAACTTGTTCACAATATACGCAAGATCAAGAGAATTGAGGTCTCCAAAGAGGGAGATGGTGCCTTTGCAGTTGTGGATATAGACACTCTCTGGAGAGATAGCTCAGGAAATGACAACCATTGGATGGGTCGCACATGTAAAATATACTCCAAGGTCCAGAGTGAATGGAAAATGACTGCGCAGGTTGGGGTTTTAGATTATCATGATGTTTCGATTTAGCTGTATTTTCTTCAGAAAGCTATCTCCTAATCCTTAAAGGGTACGTCGTACATAGCAATAGAATTGAATTATTGAGAGTTGCAGATAAAATGAAGAGAAAGGGTGTGAATCTTATCCTCTCGTTCATTGGTCCAATTGCAATGATTGTAATCCTGTCAATGCCTATTGGTCCCTTGACTGGAGGGCTAGGTATCATTCAACCCATTGGCGGTATCTTCGACAACGGTGCTCCCGAGCCTGGGGACCAGGTAATCACACTCACTGGGCTCACAGCCGAAGTTGAAGTGATTATCGACCATTTGGGAGTACCCCACATCTATGCTGAGTCTACCTATGATGCCATGATGGCGCTAGGGTATATGCACGCAAAAGACCGACTGTTTCAGATCACGTTACAGAATGCTTTTGCAGCTGGACGAGTGAGCGAGATTGTGGGTGGTTATGCAGCTACTTCGGACATGTTCTTCCGTTCTATCGGGCTTGCACGTTCTGCTCAGGACACACTTGACTGGTTGGAAGCAAATGCGGCTTCTGATCCAGATGTTCAAGAGGCACTCGATGGCCTCTATGCATTATGTGAAGGTGCAAACGTATTCATCAACTCCCTCACTTCCGCGACCATGCCGATGGAGTTCAAGGTTCTCGGTTATACGCCTGAGCCATGGACACCGGTGGATTGTTTGATCAATGCCAAAATGTTGGCATGGGGCCTTGCTGGTGGACTGATGGATTTCCAGCGTCTGTGGATCCGAGAGACCCTCGACAATGACACAATGTATAACGATTTTCTTCCTGATGTGCAGCCAAACGTGATTCCGATAATTCAGGAACAGTACAACCTCAGTCTTGCACAGTATCCACTTGGTCCAGGGAAAGTGCCATTGTCAGCTATTCCTGAACCTGCCTCTAGCATTACTATGGCTGAGATTGCGTCAATCCCTCAGGACAAGCTTGAGGCTGTGATCAAGATGGTAAATGATGTCATGAAACCATTTGGTGATCTGGAGTTCGTTGGTAGCAATAACTGGGCGGTCAACGGTTCCAAGTCATCAACAGGATATCCTATTGTGGCTGGAGATCCACACCTTGAGCATCAAGCGCCATCAGTCTGGTACGAGGCACACATTGTTGTACCTGGAGAACTTGAAGTAACTGGAACCACATTCCCAGGTCTTACAGGAGTGCTAATTGGTCACAACGATCACATTGCATACAGTTTCACAAATGTTGGTGCTGATGTCAATGATGTCTTTGTTGAACAGCTCAATCCTGCAAATCCTGACCAGTACATGTACAATGGCGAGTGGAGGGACTTTACGATCCATCAAGAAGATATTCTCACAAAGGAGGGTGAAGTCATTGAATTTGAAGTCAAGGAATCAGTTCACGGACCATGCATTGATTCTGTTTGGAACCTGTATGGTTTTGATGACGAATCACATCCGAACTTAGCTATGAACTGGACAATATCAGGTGTGACTCATGAACTGGTCGCAATGGCCAAGCTCATGAAAGCTGATGATATCGATGAAGCCATTGAGGCATTCTACTGGTGGGACACTGCACCTCAGAACTGTGTGTTTGGTGATGACTCTGGTAATATTGGAATGCTAGTTGTCGGTCGCTTCCCTGTTCGAGCTGGCTACACTGGCGAATTCCCAGTTATTGCACTCAATGACTCGGTTGGAATGGTGAGTTATGTTCCATATGCTCACAACCCTAGAGAATACAATCCCTCTCGAGGATTTGTATCATCAGCTAACCAGCGAACAATTGCTCCTGGAAATTACGCATATGACATCCTAGGGCCACAGGCTCCTGGATATCGAGGTCGACGAATACATCATCTCTTGGATGTAAACAATGACATCTCAGTGGATGACATGAAGCGTTTCCAGTGTGATGTCGTAGAGGTCAGAGCAGAGGTCATGGTTCCCTACATCATCGATGCATGGGATGCAGTAGGTGATGGAAACACAACCATTGCAAATGCTGTCGACATACTCCGAGACTGGGAATACGACATGGAACCAGACCTGGTCGCACCTACCATCTGGATGTATCTCCTAGATGCCATGCACTATGAGGTCTTTGATGAGGTTAGAACAGCTGGTAGTCCGATTCCGCTCTCATACTTATCAATCTTGGAAGATTTCATTGTGAGTAACAATGCCTGGTACCTTGATGATCATACTACTGGGCCTGTTGAAACTCGGGATGATATCTTGGTGCGATCGTTGATCTCTGCGATCGATGAGCTCACAGCAGAGTGGGCTAATGAGCCCAACTGGGAGTATGGAAACCGACACGTGATTGAAATTGAGCATCTAGGTGGTTTCACAACCATTGGTGGTGAATCTCCACTTCGTGGACAGCTCACTATAAACGTGGCAGGAGGTTGGAGGCCCGGTAGTGGTCCATCGACCAGACTGATTGTTGATCTAAGTGATATCGACATGTCATACATGGCATATCCTGGTGGTCAGAGTGGGAATATATTCAGTCCTCACTTCGCAGACATGTTCGAAATTTGGTACTCATTTGACGAGGTCGAAGAGTACCACGGATATCACATTCTGTACTTCTATTCGACTGCAGATGCGTTTAGAACCGCAGATACGGATGGCTCGTTGATAGAGAAGACTATCAACTTTGTACCATAGGAGGCTTTGAAATGGGAAAAATCGATGATACAATTCCTGACATTGGATTTCTTGCAGCATTGGTGTTGACCATGGTGTTTGGTATTGCACTTCAGCTTGCAGGCGACTGGAAGTTGATGCTGATTGCTGGTGCTTTGGGAGCTCTATTTGTCCGACGAATTCGAAAAGCCTTCTTAATTGGATTCCTGGGTGTTGGGCTAGCTTGGGCTCTCATCTTTGCATACCTGACAATGACTGCGCAAGCAATGGCAGTCGCTAGCATCTTCATCGGACTTCTGGGACTTGAAGGTCTTGGAGCAGTGGTCATAGTGATCAGTGTTCTGATTGGCGCATTACTCGGCGGTTTTGGAGGTATGTTGGGTCGGGCACTCTACGAGTTCATAGACGAGTTCCTTCCTTCAGATGGAGGGCAGGTTCCGCCACCTGCGGCTGAACCTGAACCAGTCGAAGAAGAAACGACATCAGAAGAGTAGATACTCATACGCTGTGGCTATGCTGCCACAGCTCTCCTCCTTTTTTTCCAGAACATGTAGGTTATTCCGAGAATAGGGACTATGCTAATCGTCCCAAACACGATAAGCCATACATCACCTGAGCCTGGATGAACGATACTGCCTTCTATCCGTTTCATGTAAATTGAATCATTGACATAGACAACATACCACACTCCCTCATGTGGTACTTCAACACTCCATGTAAGTTGAATGAGAGTCTTCATCTCAAAGATTGGATTGGCCGATTCTTCCTGTATCCACCTGTCATAGTTCGTTTCGTCAAGAATGAGAAAATCGATCCCCGTGAGCAGCCAGATGTCATACTCAGTCTGATCTCCTGGGAATAGTACGCCATCACGCTTCACTACAAACTCTCCAGATAGAGTGTCTCCAGATTGACAAAAAACTGGGAATGAAGTCCATGAACTTGCATCCATCATTATGTTATGTGTTGAGAGAGATTGGACTTGGTGGCTAATGTCTTGATCTCCAGCATCTACCCAACCAATAGTAAAGAGTGAGATGATTAAGACGATGAACACTAACTTCTTGGTCACCTCGGACATCTCCTGCAACAAGACTCACTATGGTTTCCTTACACAAATCTATTTTCATTCGGATGCTTAAACAGTTCTTTAACATATTCATGTGATTTATATGTATCATATTGATATACTCACGCTATGACTTCGCGTGGGAATGATAGGATGAAATCCGCCATTAAGGCTAGTGTCACTTGTGACTTTGAGTCCTGTGCTGAATATTCGCAAGAGCGGATGGAATTCCTAAACAAGAACCGAAGTCTACTGGGTGTGTCAGATTTTAGCATCTTTACTTCTGGTATCAGACTGGCAATTGTATTCATGCTTCTGAAGATGGAATCTGCTTGTGTCTGTGAGATTCAATACGCACTCAATGAGCCAAGACAACCTCTGATATCTCACCATCTTCGATCAATGAAGCAAGCAGGTTGGCTTCTCACTGAGAGATACAAGAAGTGGAGCTTTTACAGATTGGTTCCAGAAAAGAAAGCAGAATTTGTGGAACTCATTCAAGGATATGCCAACTAGATGCATCTTTGACTCTGAAAGGAAGGATCAGAAATGGGGAAAGAATGGGATTCAAAAACGATTGAATGGATAAAGAACTTTGAACGATGGAACACAGCCATCACAATTCCGGTGAATGTGGAAATCAAGGCTGAACACAAGATTCTCAATCTTGATCAAGCAATCAGGTATCTTGACAATGCCCAAACAATCTACCTGTCAGACTGCATTTGTAGGACAACAATGGGCAATTGTGATTCATTAGTAAGAACATGCATAGCTTGGGACAGTGCCAAGCCACTTCTTGACACTGATGTCTATAAGAACCAAAACACTCAGGAGATCACTAAAGAGGAGGCCATTGAAATTCTCAGGATGTCTCATGAGGCTGGTCTTGTTCACATGGCTTATGCAATGTGGGATGATAAGGTGAACCGTATATGCAGCTGCTGCGACAGTTGCTGTGCAATCTTTGCGTCAGTTCTGAAGCTCAAGATGTATCCTGAACTGATAACATCTGAAGCAATTGAAGTTACAGACATGAGTCTCTGTGACAACAGTGGTGTCTGTGTTGACAGATGTAACTTTGGAGCGAGAGAAATTGTCGATGGTAGGCTGAAAGTGAATCGTGAACAATGTTACGGTTGTGGAGTCTGTGTGTCCACTTGTCCGACTGGAGCAATCTCTCTAGTTATGAAATAGCATAGGACTTTAACCACTGACTTCACCTTAATGAGTAGGTGCATGCAATGCAAATAGACTTGACTCCAATTACTACAATTGTCGGACTGGGCAGTGTTATAGTTGGTATCATTGCCACACTTCATTCGATTAAACGATTTACACGTGCACGAAAACTATCCATCTTTTTAGAATACCACCAGAAGCTTTACGATTTGGATTTCATCAAAGACATTAATGAAGTTCAATTATACACATGGGAGAGTGTCGAGGACTTCTTCATGAAATATGGTCCCGAAGTAAATCCTGACGCATTTGCTAAGTTTACTCGTGTTGGCTCATATTTCGATGGACTCAGTACGCTTGTGCAACGGAAATTCATTGACGACAATTTTGTTCCTGAAACAACTGCGATTGCACTCATTAATTTCTGGGAAAAATTCGAACCTGACTCTGAATCCTTTGCCAAGGTGTACAGAAGGCCTGGTTGTTGGGATGCAATAAGGGGTCTCTATGACAAGCTTCAGAAGACTGATGCCTCTCTTTCTCTCGATTCTCTTTCGAAAGAGAAATAGGAATGTCACGACGAAAGAAATTTAACTATGGTTAACATGAATGGATTACATGAATTGAGGGAAGGTCTTTAATCCCCTTCCTTCGAAACCCAAGCAGTCCAGATGGATGATAGGTGAAGGAAATGCATAGAGAAGTGACCAAAGACGTCTATTACGTTGGTGTTGATGATCATCATACTGAGCTATTTGAAAATCTATGGAAGATACCCTTTGGCGTTTCTTATAACAGCTATCTCATTGTTGATGAAAAGGTCGCACTTATCGAAACTGTCAAGGGACCGTGGTCTGAGGAATGGCAAAAAAATATCCGTGAAATTATTGACCCAGCAAAGATAGACTACATCATACTCAATCATATGGAACCAGACCATACCAGCTCTCTCCCTGATATTGCTAGAATTGCGACCAATGCCACAATGATCTATACCAGCAAGGCTGCTGATATGCAGAAGTCATTCTATGACCTTTCCCTAAAAGAAAAGACAGTTGAAGACTTGGAGGAACTCTCCCTAGGAAAGAAGACACTCAAATTTGTACATGCACCTTTCCTTCACTGGCCTGAAACAATGATGACCTATATTGTCGAGGATGAAATTCTCTTCTCATGTGATGCCTTTGGAGCTTTTGGTGCGTTGAATGGGAAGGTGTTTGATGACGAGATTGACCTCAGAATGGTTGAGTCAGAGAGCAGACGATACCTGTCAGCGATTATTACATCCTACTTCAAGTTTGTACAGAGAGGAATTGGAAAGGTAAACGATCTTGGAATTGGCATCAAGGCGATTGCTCCTAGTCATGGTCCAATTTATCGAAAAGATCCGATGTGGATTGTGGGCAAGTACGATGAGTGGACACGACCAGAGCTTGAGAACTATGCAACAATTGTGTATGGGACAATGTATGGCTACACACATCGCCTAGCTATCAAACTGAAGAAGGAACTAATTAGCCTGGGTGTTGAGGTGAAACTGCACAATATCTCTTACAGTGAGATGAGTAGAGTTCTCGTTGATTCAGTAAGAGCGGGAGTTTTGGTTGTTGGCACTCCAACATACGATGCATTTCCATTCCCAAAGATTTGGGCATTTGTGAATGAAGTCCAAGGGAAAAGATTCCCAGTTAAGACAGTGGCTCTCTTTGGAACCTATGGATGGGGTGGTGGAGGAGTCAAGAAACTTCAGAGTATGTTCGAGGAGTTGAAGTTTGAGATTCTAGAACCAATAGTTCGCGTTAAAGCAAGACCGTCTGATGCTGAGAACGAACATATCAAACTTCTCGCCAAAGCGATAGCAAAACGTCTGCGATAAGAATTATTGAAAGTTAGTCTGGTCTAACCGCATTCTTATTAACAACATGCCCCTGCCTATGTATTCTCGCATTAGCGTAGAAATGATAGGAGAGTATAATCTTCTTAGTGAGTTGAGAGAAATGAATCTTAAGGGAACGAAGACCGAGAAGAATCTGCTAACTTCCTTTGCTGGTGAATCTCAAGCACGCAATAGATATACAATTGCTGCAAAGACTGCTAAAAAAGAAGGCTACCCTCATATTGCAGCAATCTTTGAAGAGACTGCGGGTCACGAGCTAGAACATGCTAAGAGGTTCTTCACAGCTCTGAAGGAAGGTGGCGCCACTGAGGCAATCAAGGTGGAATGGGACTTTCCAACGAGTGGTGCCTATGAAAATACTGAGTCACTTCTCAGACATGCAGCTGCTGGTGAGAAGTTTGAATTCACCGAGATGTACCCCGGTTATGCTAAAATCGCTGAAGAGGAAGGCTTCAAG
The DNA here is from genome assembly GCA_002825515.1 of Candidatus Thorarchaeota archaeon MP11T_1. The sequence goes on from PJET01000043.1 coordinate 8,851, forward strand.
ACCATCGCACATTTGTGGCGAATGATTGCGAAGGCTGAATCATGGCATCATGAACGATATCTTGCTTTGGCTGAACAGATTAAAGATGGTAGCATCTTCAAGAAGAAAGAGAAAGTTAAGTGGCGCTGTGATAATTGCGGGTATATTCACGAAGGTGATTGTCCACCAGACAAATGCCCAGCTTGTCAACACGATAAGGGTTACTTCATGATCCACTTTTCAGAATACTAGATGATGCAAAGAGACCCATTGCTTTCGAGTCATTGGGTCATCCCTTCTTTCTATCCATCAACTTTGTTGTCAGCTTTCCTTCAAATTCACCGATATTTGAATCGCAACGAATGTTCCATTGTATACTGCAATGTATACTATCATCATGATTGATCTGCATTATTTCACTAAGGATGAGGCTACCTGCTAGTCAAGAAACCATCTGACAGTTTTGTGAAGATACTATAAGTGATATAACCAAGCTACTATCTATTTCTGTTCAATTAAGACCTCAGAACAGCCATCATCCTAGTCCATAATTCATTCTCTCGCTGATTATTCCAACAATCTTCTTGGCTTGGTTTAATCGACCATGATACCGCATAGTAGCTGGCCCCTCAAAGGTCGAAAAATCTACACGAAGATTGACACCCAAAGATTGAGCTTCTTCTAGTGATATGTTATCAATTAGATGCAATTCAATGGCATGGTCTGTTCTTTGCTTTGGTCCGAATAGTCCACCACCAATGACAAAAACCAAACGCTTCTGTGTAAGTATGAGTCTTCCATTTGTAAATCCACCATCGTTGTGCAATAATCCAAAATCGTCAGTTGCGAGAACTTGCTCATCCGGGTACATTTCATGAAAGGTCACCACGACATTCCCTCAAGTGAAATTTCTCAATATGCGATTTATCACTTTCGAATCAATCTATTGAATATTCACCATAGGTGCGATAGACTCAAATCCAACATATAGTCAGATTGCCGCGTGACTAAAATGAACAGTCTTTATGGACGCGATTTAATTACAACACAAGAATGGAGTGTTGAAGAACTTGAGAAGACTTTAGATCTTTCTTTTGAGTTCAAAGCAAACCGATACGACCATCCGCTGAATAACTGTCTTGATAGACGGACATTCTTCATGTTCTTCTATAACCCGAGTGTCAGGACTCGGCAGTCGTTCGAAGCAGCTGCGACTGAACTTGGTGGTCATGCCCAATTTCTGGAACCTAAAACGATGAGGCTCAAATCAGGCAAGAGTGCTGGGGAAACTGTCGAGGATGCTGCCCAAGTAATGAGTCGATATGCTGTGGGAATAGGAATTAGAATTCTAGAAACTGCAATCGAATATTATGGACAGGGAGATGAGCTTCTAAGACAGTATGCAGATAATGCCAGTATTCCAATTGTTTCAATGGCTCATGATAGGTTTCATCCCTTTCAGGGTCTTGCGGATGTCATGGGCTATAGGCAACATGCTGGTAAGAAGCTCAAGGGTAAGAAGATCTTGCAGGTATGGGGTAAAGGAGCACTTGTTCGATCATGGTGTAGTGTCCAAGAAAGTATCCTGATTAACTCACGTCTTGGAATGGATGTAACACTCGCGCATCCTCCTGGTTTTGACTTGGATCCTGAGGTAATCAAGTGGTGTGAGGAAAATGCTGCAGCTACAGATAGCAGCTTTGAGATTGTTCATGATCTTGAGGAAGGGTATAAGGATGCAGATGTTGTATACTCACGAAACTGGATGACTGCTGGCTTTTATGATGACATGATGAAACGTGGTGTTGATGAGGCGAAAAAGAAAGAGATTGAGATTGCAGCTAAGTATGATGACTGGATAACAACAAAAGAATGGATGTCGCATACAAATAATGCCTTCTTCACTCATTGTGGTCCCGTGGATCGGAATGCAGAGGTCACAGATGAGGTCTGTGACGGTCCAAGGTCGATTGTCTATGATGTAGCTGAGAACAGACTACACGTTCAGAAGGCTGTTATGGCGCTGACCATGGGTAAGCAATAGGATATTCCAAACCCCCTTCCAAAAAAGGGGGTTTTCTTACTCAATGATGAGTAAAATAATTTTCATTTTGAAATGCTCTTCCTCAGAATGCATTCTGTTGAGCTTACTGTTCATTTCTTTGATGCGGAAGAATATTATTCGAGTGTTGCAAATTAGGAATATAATACGTCAGAGCTGGGAGGACATAGTCAAGAAGAAGGATGCGGGACTGATAGATGGTTGCTACTTAAGCACTAAATTTCAAATTACACGGTGCCCATCGACGCTCGGACTTAAAATAGGAAAACTCCGTGGGTGCCTATTGGCGCCCACACTTTATTCTTTCTCAATATCTCCCCATCTATGACACCGTATGAAATGATCATGTTGTACCTCTCGGTATTCTGGTACTTCCCTTTTACAAATGTCAATCATATATCGACATCTTGGATGAAACGCGCATCCGCTAGGTATCTCTGCTAGATCTGGGGGGTCTCCTGGAATTCCTCTTAGTCTTGGTTTCTTGCCTGCTCGCATCTGCATCATTGCAATAGTCGGGAAGCTCGTCATCAAACCCATCGTGTATGGATGTTGAGGTTCATGAAAGATGTCCACAGCATTTGCATATTCAACTATCTTCCCTGCATACATAATTGCCACTCTATCCGCCATCTCAGCCACAACACCCGCATCATGACTGATGAGTAGGAGTGACACATCAAACTCATCACGAATCATTTTGAGGACATTCATAATCTGTCGTTGGACTGTTACGTCAAGAGCTGATGTTGGCTCATCAGCAATTACAAGATATGGTCCTGCTATGAGGGACATAGCAATGAGTATTCTTTGGGACTCTCCGCCGCTAAAACTACGAGGGTCTAATACGAATCGTAAATTGGCATCAGCTAGTTGCACAAGTCCCAAATACTCAAGCACCTTTCTCTTGAGTTCAATGAGTCTAATGTTTTCATCATGTACTTCAATTGGTTCAGCAGTTTGGTGTCCAATACTATGTAGTGGATTCAAAGCATGACCAAGTCCCTGCGGTATAAGTGAGAGCTCACGCCCCCGAATCTCTGTGAGTTCTTTCTGAGAGAGAGTAGTCAAATCCTTCCCTCTGAAGATTACCTTTCCACTAACACCAGGGAGATCTGTTGTTCCAGGATATCCTTTCTGGAATGCCTGCTGCAATTCGGGGTCATTGGAAACACCAGCTCTGAACCGTGCAATTTTCTCGAAAAGACCGATTATCGCAAGTGCCATGCTGCTTTTTCCACAGCCGCTTTCACCAAGAAGACCAACACATTCTCCCTCTCTTACTTCAAGAGAAACATCATCAACTGCACGGACCAACCCTTTCTTGGATGGATAGTATGCCCTCAAGTTGTGAAGAATTAGTAATGAATCACCCTTGGCCATACTGACACCATCACGAGCTTATTCTGTTTCACTAATAAAGCGTGTCAAAGAAGCATTGACGCTTGGTAGAAAATCAAAGACTTACCAAGCGCCTTCTTGAACCTCGAATGATTTAAGGACTAGGTACATTATCAAAGCAGTGAAGATGCAGATTGAAAAGAATCCTAGTAGGAATGCAGGTGCTGATAACTGATTCCAAAAGACCAAGGGTCCATAAATGTCAGAAAATGCAGTCACGCCAGTAAGGTCTGCAAGAAATACAAGGAAATAGGGCATGAATATGAAGAGTACAACGGCTCCCAATATGTAAAGTGCACGTTTCCTCCAAATACGTTGTGTATTTGGTGTAGCAGGTTCTTCAGTTTTGGTAATTTCAGCAACGATTTCTCTCTCAATCTTTTCATCCAATTGAGTTTCATCTCCTCGTTTTTGCTTCATTGCTTTCCTCATAAGCCTTTCATCGTGTCGTCGGTCTAACTTATGCTTCCACCATTGCTTAAATCCTTGCCAGCTTACATCACTTGTTCGATCAAGCAGACTGTCCACAATAATGAATGTAATTAATCCTAGCAAGAGACCCACAAATACAGCTGGAAATAGTCCCTGAAATCGAACAACATTATGTGCCGCTAAACCTACTCTCAGAGCCACTAGTCCCGAAACAATGCCTATTCTGTTATCAACCATACTTCTTCTCGTATGCAGATAATATGACCCAGCCATCATGATAAAAAGGAAAAATGAGAGCGCATCGATAAAGAACCAGACAATCCACCACTCACTAAGAAGCGCAGCTCGTACAATCGGATTATATTCAAAATTGATCCCTATCTGATGAAAAAGAAGAACTGTAAATGTTGCATCAATGATTCCCACAGGGGAAAGGAGGAGGACAAGATTTCTCACCCAAGGCTCTTTCCACCATAGGGTAAACATTTGTTGCGAGGTCATTGTTGAGAATCTATTGGTCTTCTCTGTAGTCTGCATACAATTTAGCACCTGCAAATTGTGCACCAAATTATTGCTATAAGGATTTCCAACTAGGCTAAGAATCACATCAGAACAATTCATTGAAGCAATGCCAGAAAAATAAGAAGAGAGACCGAGGTTGCAACCCCGGTCTACAGTTTATTCTAGTGCTTTAGAGTAACCACTTGATCACTATCATACAGTCTTGTAGTAGTGATACCAGTACTCGTCATGCATTGGGTTGAACACATATCCATTCATCCAGGCACCTTCAACATGGAATTCAATGCCTTGGGAGGTCCAGATGAACGCATTGTGAGCCATAACCTCATCTAGGATCTGGTTGTAGAGTGTAATCCTTGCAGCAGGATCAGTTTCCTGAGCTGCAGCAGCAATCCAACCATCGACAGTCTCGTGATCCCAAACTACATCGTTCTCACCAGTTGAGCCTTCAAGACCCATCCTGTATGGATAGGTACCAGTGCTCTTGACGAAGGGTGAAATGTAGTTATCAGGGTCAGCGTAGTCAGGCATCCAACCAAGGAAGAAGATTGGCAATTGCCTGTTCCTGACTTGGTAGAGATAGCTTGCCCACTCAAGACCATATACATCGATGGTAAGAGGTGTGGTTGGATCAGTCGAAGCTGGATCGGCAATGATTGCCTCTAGAGCCGACTTGAGCAGTAGGCTAGCACCCTCACGACCAGTGTTACCCTCGTTGTAATAGATGTTTACCTGATATGAGTTGTTTGCAAAGATAGTGTCCAATCCATTTTCCATTGCTAGGTTCCAGTGTGTGACAGCTGTGTCCAAGTTTGTTACGTATGGAACGATGTCATCATTGTGTCCAAATAGACCTGCTGGAATTGGTCCAGCTAGTGGAATAGCAATTCCGTTTAGGATATTATTGATATATGCATCATAATCGAATGCATAAGTCATCGCTGTTCTTAGCTCCCAGTCTTGGAATGGATTCAGAACGATTTCACCTGAATAGTTCAGGTAGTCGTTCATGTTGAACCCAAGGAACGCGACATTGTAGTTCGGCAGACCTGTCCAGACTTTAACCTCTGGGTTAATGCTCTGTCCAATACCGTTAGGATTACGTGTGGTAACGTTATTCCAGATATCATAGGCATTGGTTGTAAGCCAGTCGCAGGAATCAGTGGTACCAGCTTGCAAGTTCAGCATTCTGCTGTTTATATCAATGTTCTTCTTCCAGGTCACTTCAGTGATGGTGCCTGCGAAGGGATGAGTTGTCTTTGCGTCTGCTTCTCGCCAGTAGTTATCATTCTTTACAATAGTGAGTCTATCGTTGTCAATCCATTCCTCAAAGATGAATGGACCTGTGCCGCACATATCACTGTCCAAGGTGAAGTCATCACTCACAGGTGACATTCCACCATGAGCCATAAAGAAGGTTGGGCTGATCATTGCACCGACTGCATATGTGATAGCAGGAATGAATGGCGCAAAAGCATACTCAAGGTGGATAACCACCTCATAGTCGCCAGTTACTTCAATTGCAGTGACATTCTCTTGCCAGTTTGCCCAAGCGGCAATGTGCTCAGGACTCCTGTCTCCGTATTCGAAGACTGCATCCTCAACAGCTTGACCACCTAGGATTGGTTCGGCAACCATCCAGACTGGACCAAAGCCATCATCCCAACCGCGTCCTAGCATTCGCCAGAAGTTCATCTGGACAGCTGACGCGTTGAATGGGGTTCCATCGTGGAATGTGACGCCTTGACGGATTGTAAAGGTATAGTCCAATCCGTTGGCGGATATTGTCACGCCTGTAGCAAGCAATGGAACAGATGGTGTTGTATCTGCCGTATCCCAAGGATACGTAAACAACGTCTCATAGACGTTGAAGCTTACATGTGAACCAGCTGATTCGTAGTCTTTGTGTGGGTCTAGATACTCTGGAAGAGCAATTGTTTCAAAAACAATGTCCTGTTCTTCCGCAAGTTGCACAGCTGGTGGCATAAGAAGAATATATGCTCCAGCTGCAGCTACGACCACAACGATGACGACGACAGCTATTAATTGATTTCTCTCCATGTCATCCATCTCGTGTTTTTAAGTTGCGCTATGTACAATCCAGTAAATGGATTGTAACAACAAAATAGGCTAATATCAAAATCATCAAACTCTGTATCAGCCTAACTTCGCTATTAGTACACACGCAAGAATCAGACACTAATATAGCTTACGTTTCAGTTGACAAGTATTCATTCTACCACGTATTCACTATATTAGTTGCCATTGATGATAACCAAAAGCTTAAGTATTGCACGATGTGCGCAGGACTAGTTTACGAGACTGGATTCCTATGCAGTTGCAAAAAAGCTAGTCGAGGGTTCACTCATGAAACTAAGGGATTTCATACTTCGAAGAATAATCTTGGCGATTCCTGTTGTGTTTGGGGTACTGACCATTACGTGGTTCTTGTCGTACGTAGTCGGAGATCCCTTAGCTATGTACGTAACAGAGCGAACTCCAGATGCAGCAATACCTGGTATTATTCGAGCACGTGGTCTGGACCAACCTCTAGTCGTACAATACTTTCTTTATTTGAGTGCTTTATTCCAAGGAGATTGGGGTGTGAGCACAACTACAGGTGCTGACCTACCTGTTCTCACTGTTCTCGCAAATTTGTTCCCTGCAACCATTGAACTTTCTATCGTTGCTATGATTATCGCAATAGTTCTTGGTATCCCGCTGGGTATTATATCTGCTACAAAGAAAGACAAAGTTCCAGATCACATCACACGTATCTTTGCACTCACAGGTGTATCGATGCCAATCTTTTGGTTTGGCTTGATGCTGAAGTATGTACTCTTCTATCAATTCTCACAATGGAACCTACCATATTTACCAGGTGGGGATCGTTATAATTATCGTGCATATTCTTGGACTCCTACTACAGGATTTCTACTCATAGATTCGCTTTTGTTTGAACACAGTCCTGCTTTATTCGTTGATGCTCTGGTCCATCTTATCATGCCCGGTTTCTGTCTTGGATATATCACTCTAGCGATAATCACTAGGATGATGCGTTCAAGTATGCTTGAGGTGATAAAAGAAGATTACATCACTCTAGCAAAGTCAAAAGGGCTTACAGAAAGAGTTGTGATCTATAAGCACGCATTAAGGAATGCGCTCATTCCAACTGTCACAGTTATTGGTCTGGCTTTTGGTGGATTAATAACTGGGGCTGTTCTAACGGAAACTATTTTCAATTGGCCTGGATTGGGACGTTGGGCTACAAGTTCAATTCTGAACTCTGATATCGCAGCCATCAATGGATTCACGCTGCTTGTTGCATTTATCTTTGTCACAGCGAATTTCATCGTTGACATGATCTATGGTGTTCTTGATCCACGAATCAGATTTGGATAACGGAGGTGTATGTAAAATGGACTCAGATTCTCAGTATCCCGAAATACAAGATGAAGATCAGGACATTACCACTGTCCGCGTACTCGTATTATTACAGATACTCTTCGTTATGCTTAGTCTAATGTTTGGTGGGATAATATTCTTCGGAAACTTCGTTTATGCAATTGAAGGATTGTTGGGTATTGTAGTCGTAGTTCCAGAATTCCTTGGAGCTTGGATGCTACAGAGTATAATCATCCTGTTATTGACTTTCTTCCTCCTAAGATCCAATCAAGGAGTCATGGAACGAATACCAGATGCCTTTGGTACCTCATTCTACCTATATCTCTTGTTGGCTGCTATATATGCAACAATTGGTTGGATTGGCCTCATTTTCATTGGTGTAATAGGTCTTCAACTATTATTGTTGTTCATACCAAGTGTACGATTCTTCTGGTACGAGGAGTTTAAAGAAGATACAAAACCACGAATTAAGGAAACTCGTTTCACACTGCACCTCATTAGGAAAAGTCCGTTGGTTGTAGCAGGAATTATAATCATTGTATTCATGGTCGGAGTCGCTCTTGCAGCACCTTGGCTAGCCCCCTATAAAGGCACAGACATGGTCTTTGATGACGTCAGACTTCCACCCGGATCACCAAGCAATGATATCAAACAAAACTACGAATATCTCTTGGAAGATAGATATTTCAATCCAGTAATAATGCCTGACTACAGATACGGTGAGGTAAGAATAACCGAGAAATATCTAGAGACTGTTGAGATACCTGAACTTTTCATTGGAGTTAGTGATCTGTACACTGGGGTTGATGAAGTATCAGTGAATGTCACTTTTCGAATATATAGCCTCAATTTAACAGATTATGAGTCAATGACAGTATCACAACGAAGATCCTATCTTTATCGGAACGTTTCCGTTGTCGATCAGCATCTTTTACAATACATTGAACTTCCAGATGAAACAGGTAACTATGTCTGGGAGCTTCAATTCATTGCATCTCATAAGACCACCACATGGACTGTAAACACTAGGATTGTGATTGCTTATTTCAGTATCTACCCTATTCATATTTGGGGTACTGACAACTATGGTGGTGACATCTATAGTCGTATCATTTGGGGTGCCCAAGAAGACCTTCGAATTGCGCTTAGTGTGGTGCTAATTGCTCTTACAGCAGGAGCAATCATCGGTGCTGCATCTGGCTACTACGGTGGTAAACTGGATGAGCTTGTGATGCGGATCACTGATATCTTCTTCGCATTTCCGGGACTTGTGTTAGCCATGGCAATTGTCATGGCAATAGGTGTAAGAAGTTTGGGTACTATCAGCATTGCCTTAATGATTACTTGGTGGCCTACGTATGCTCGTCTTGTTAGAGGGCAGGTTCTTTCAGAACGTGAGAAGCTCTACATTGAGGCTGCACGGTCTTCTGGAGCAAGCGATACCAGAATTCTGTTCAGTCACATTCTTCCCAATACCATTCAACCGGTGATTGTTCAGGCTACGATGGATTTCGGTGCAGTTCTCCTAGTAGCTGCTGGTCTGTCCTTCATTGGTTTTGGTCCACCAGTTGGTACTGCGGAGTGGGGCATGATGATTGCTAGAGGTCAGAACTATATCCTTAGTTCGCCATGGATGACACTCTATCCAGGGCTGGCAATACTTGTTACAGCGCTTGCATTCAATCTGGTGGGAGATGGAGTTAGAGATATCCTGGATCCAAAACTGCGACGGAGATGATACAATGACAATGTCTGAAGAACTAGTACTGCATGTCAAAGACCTGTTTGTTAACTTCT
>PJET01000044.1 GCA_002825515.1 Candidatus Thorarchaeota archaeon MP11T_1
CAAAGAAACTCTAGATGAAAAGCCAAAACTTAGCAGGACTACTCTGACAGAATATGTGCATAAAGTGATAGTTGGAAGTCTTCCACGAAACACATGTGGCGTGTTCGTATTAGACTCGCTTGGTGATGTGGTGGCGTTCAAGCTACACATGACTATAAGCAAGTTTTGGGAGAGAATAATTTTTGTCGAGAGACTCGTGGTCGAGCACTATAAGGACACGAGAAAGCCATTAAGTAAAGATAGTGCTACGGCAAGGGCTGTTGCTTTTCTGATGAAACTCAAGATTGAAGGACCAAAAGGAATCATGAGTTCCAAATCGGACTATTTTGCAGTTTCACGAACTGATTTAGCAAGTGAGCTCATTGAAGGTGATGATTTTCTAGCAAGCACCGCTGCAGTCATATATGCAGCGGGTCGGTGAAAAGTCTTTCACCGGAGCATTCAAGATTCGATGAAGAAGATAGAGAACTAATTCAACAGATAAAGGAAGATGGTTTCTCATTGAGTCCAGAAAGGAGTCCAGAACTATTCGATTCATGGGCAGCAGATTATGACTATTTTATCAAGATTGGAGCAGAGAGCTTTCCATTTCTTGGATATCATGATGTTTTGAAGAGAATTGTCGAACTTGCTGATCCCAAACCCAATATGAAGATACTTGATATCGGTATTGGGACTGGATCTTTGGCTGCGAGATTCATAGATTCGGGATGTGAAATCTGGGGAGTTGACTATTCTTCAAAAATGCTTGAAGAGGCCAAGAAGAAGGTCCCAGATGCCAATCTGTTTCAAGTTGACATTCGTTCTGAATGGCCATCAACTCTCAAGGTTGGCTTTGACAGAATTGTTTCTGCATATACTCTACATCATCTCAATCTTGAGGGAAAGACTAAGGTAATCAAACGAATGGCAAAAGAACTTCTTCTAGATGATGGAGATATTATAGTGGGAGATATTTCATTTCCCACATTCGTGGAACGTGCAAAGGCGCGAAAAAAACTAGAGCATGTCTGGGATGACGACGAATTTTATTGGGCTGCAGATGAGTTCAAGACAATAATGATTGGAGAAGGATTCTACGTTGGGTATGAGCAGATTTCGGAGTATGGCGGCATCTACATAGTGGTTCCGAGGAAATAGAACAATAGAATTCGCAGCTAATTTTCAAAAGAGATTTACAGTAAATAGTCTAGTATCCAGTGATCACTGTATATCTTATGCAAACGTGGAGTGAATTACTCACTGACTAGATAGACATACAGGTTTCCGTTCGCTCCACGCCTGGTGCATCATGGATATTTTCAACAAGCTTTCGAAAACCAGCTTTTACAGGTATATCAGCAATAGCAATGATGTCGTATGGCCCAGTTACCATGTGTACCTGTTGGATTTCTTTGATTTTTTCAATCTCTGCAAAAGCTGTACCCGCTGTTCCTGCTTTAACCTGTATTAGAACAATGACAACTACCAAAGTTGTAACCTCCTGAACGTGTTTTAGTACAGTGTCATTTGCACAAAAAAACCTAGCTGATAGTTGAAGATTAGAATTTGTAATCCTGTTTTTGGTTTAAACGACTACTTGAACAGCATCTTTCAATCTTTCCCTAAACCCTTCAGCATCATATTTGAGTTTTTGACGTATCATCTTCCAGGTAGCAGCGCAGTTGGGGTAATCCACACTTAACATATCATGAAGAATCTTATCGACTTTCTCTATGTTGTCTTTAGTTTCTTCTACTCCAATATCGCGGAGAAGTTCTTTCATTCTGGAGTTCTTGAAATAACACGTCATTACTGTGACTCCATTTTGTCATATGTTGAATGCAGTTGATACATTTTCTAATATAATTCCTATTATATTGGAGTTCTGAAAAAGAGAGGTCATAGGTATCGGAAATGCTACATTAGGATAATCATTGAAGAGACTATCCCGATGTATCGTCAGAAGAACTGTAGATTTTATCCGTTCTATTGAATAAAATTCAGGATAATCTGTGATAATTCCTCACCCTTATCCTCTTGGAGAAAATGACCTGCATCTTTGATTGTGATATGCTGTTGGTCCTGTGCTCCAGGAATCATCTTCTGAAAGTACTTCTCTCCTCCTTTTGTGATTGGATCGCGATCACTGAAAGCTGTGAGAAATGGTTTTTTCCACTTTGACAAGACATTATCCCAGACTTTCTGGTTCTTCGACAGCTCTGAAGGGATCAGGTATGGAAATATTCTTGCTCCAGCCTTATATGATTCATCTGGGAAAGGGGCCTCATAAGCTCTAATCACATCAGCAGACAGGGTTGATACTGTCGCCATCTGAATGATATCACCGATTGGTAGTTCGGGCACAGTCTTTGAGAAGGCCACCCACCTCATTAGATTTGAATGTTCTTTGAGTTCCTGATACGTCATTTTTCCCATTCGTCTTATTTGTAACTTGAAGAGAGGATACCCAAATAGAGCTTTGATCCCTTTTGCACTTGGGAGGCCTGTGTTAGCAGCAATAATTCTCGAGAATCTAGCAGGTTCTTCTCCTACGACTCGCAAACCAATAAGACCACCCCAATTCTGGCAGAAAAGCGTGATATCTCTAAGGTCCAACTTTCGCACAAAGTCAAGGATTACATCGACATGCTTTGTGTGTGAATAATCTTTGAACCGTGGAGGTTTGTCAGACTTTCCAAAGCCCACCAAATCTGGAGCGATAGCTCGGAATCCCTCCTTCACTAAGGGAGGAATCATCTTCCGATACAGAAAGCTCCATGATGGCTCTCCATGCATCAAAAGGATTGGAGGTGCCGCTTTCGGACCCTCATCAACGTAATGGATTCGAGTCTCATTAATGGAAAGATAGTTTTCCCGAAAATCATAATCAGGAAGATTCTCAAATCTAGAATCTGGAGTTCTAAGAATTCCTTCTATTTGCATACCATCTGTTGGTCAACCTCATCAGATGAGTGTTACGCAACTCGAAAGGCCTAATACCCGGATGTTAATCAATCAATGGAAGGTGTGTCTGTTGGAACTGCTCTATCTCATTCCCGGGGAAGGAATGCCTAATGAGGAAATAAAGAGGCGTGAGGAAATCACAAACGATCTCGCTAGACCGGGTACTAAAGTCACAGTGGAAGAGGTTGGTAAAGGACCACTTTCCATCGAGTCTGAGATCGAGGCATATATGTCAATAGGACCGATGTTAGATTGGCTTTTTGAACTTCAGAAAGACAACAAGTACGATGCCATCATTATTGGGTGTGCAGGAGACCCTGGGCTTGGAGCTGCAAGAGAACTCATGAATGTTCCAATTATTGGACCAGCAGAGTCAGCCTATCATATTGCTTGCATGGTCGCAGATCGCTTCAGCGTGATATCACCAATGCAAGCAGGTGGTGTTGCTGCTGCAGATGATGTTGTCGCTCGAACTAGGGAGATGGGACTCAACAGCCGACTAGCTTCGGTTGAGTTTGTGGAGATGTCTATTGTCGAGATGTGGAGCGATGATCCAACAGCAGTAATCAAGCAAACTACTAGGGCAATTGATAAAGCTAAAGAAAATGGAGCAGGGGCGGTGGTACTTGGCTGCATGTCAATGGCATTCCGGACTGCCAAAACTAGATGGGAGGAAGGAGTCCCAGTCATCAATCCCTTGAATGCAGCAATCAAGATAGCGGAGAGTTTCGTAGACATGAGCATTCTTCAGAGTCGCGTCACATACCCGGCCGCTGACTTCAAGAAGCTCGAGAGAACAGTGTTCAAGGAATAGAATGGAGAAGAGAAACTTGGGAAAAGGAAAGAAGTACACAGGCTACAAAGCATTTGACTATCTGAAACCTGGAGTCGATTACAAGGAGTTCAGGTTCAGGGACCCGACAAGGAAAGACTGGTCATACTTGGTCCCTCTTTCAAAGGCGGAGGAAGAAAGAGTCGAGGAGATTCTTGAGAAGAATATCATAATCGACCTTCATGAACATCCAGTACTTTATACTGAGGATCAAAGTCAGTCCATAGAACTCAATAGAGAAGGGAGGGACTTCATGGCATATGAGGCATTAAGTCTAACAGGACTGGATTGTGTATTTGACAATCTGATGGATGGTTCTGTGAATGTCACATCAAAACATGGTTGGAAATGGACGGACACTATTCATGACCTGGGGCAGCGACTTTGTGACATCGCACATCAGGACTATGTAATTCATTGCAAGACGGTAAAAGACATTCATTATGCATTTGAAACTGGTAGATTAGCATGGGTTGCTGCACTTGAGTCTTCAACTTGCATAGAGAATGAAGTGGATAGAATTGATGTTCTCTTTGGTCTTGGAATTCGTCAAATGGGACTCGTGTATAGTGAATCAAACCAGCTTGGTACCGGCCTGGATGAGATGCGGGATGGCGGACTCACTGATTTTGGATATGATTGTGTAATTAGGATGAATAAGGTTGGAATACTTATTGATGTCAGTCATGTGAGCGACCAGACTGCAAGAGACACAATTGAATCAAGCAAAAAGCCAGTCATCATCTCACATGCAGGTTCACAGACAATTCATCCAATAAAGCGAATGGTCCCTGATGATGTCCTTCAATCGTTGGCTGAAATTGGAGGTGTCATTGGAATCGAAGCCGCTCCAGGATACACCGCGACTAAAGATAATCCGATTCCCTCGATTGATACCTATATGGCTCATTTAGAGTATTGCGTAGAGCTCATGGGTATTGACCATGTAGGATGCGGACCAGATACACTATATGGGGATCACGTGGGACTCTACAAGCTTTACGATGAGAGAATGACAAGAGATGGAGTGGGGCACTATCCACGTCCCAAACAGCAAGAAGATCTTGAAGTCACAGAACTTCCAGATTATGTTAAAGGCTTGGAGAATCCGACGGAGGCAGTCTATAATGTGATTCGATGGATGGTCAAGAATGGCTATTCTGATGAGGAGATTGCTAAGATTGCTGGAAAAAATGCACTTCGAGTACTTGAGTTGGTCTGGTAAATTATCCGGATTTCAAGTGTTTATAAAGTAGTTAATTTCAAGGAAAACCATGGGTGAAGAACCAATCATTGAACCAAGATCCTATCAGATTAATGCAAGAGACCAGGTCATATACAATATTGAGAATGAAAGGAAGAGTGCATTCTTAATACTACTTCCAACAGGCATGGGAAAGACTCTGATTGCAGCACTAATAATAGAGATGATTCTGGAACGCGAGCTTCTCGCTTCCGAGGAGAAGGTTCTATTTTTGGTTCAGGACCGCAAGCTGAAACACCAGCTTCATAGTATGATGATGCAGTACGGTCTTGCCAAATATGGCCATCTTTATCTATTGGACGACCAGAAAGGTATCCCAACACACATGACTCGAAAACATGCGGCGCTCTCGAAGTTTATTTTTGCGACACCTATTCTTCTCATGAATTCAGTTGTTGGCAAGAATCCACGAATAGAGAGAGAGACTCTTGAGAAAGTTGGAGTAGTCATAATCGATGAGATTTTTGATGTCTTTGCTCAAAGTTATGGCACAAAACGACCTAGAGAAGAAACGATTAAGTATATTGAGAGAAGATTTGGCAGCGGCAGGAATTTTGCGGATATTGTGAAGAACCTGAAAGAGGAACTTGAGAAGAGAGAGGCTGCAGATGGGAGAAAGTTTGATGAGCAGAACATTGCAGACAACTTGGTTCGTGAGTTTGAATCAAAGAATTACCGCCTGAACAAGAAGTTTGAACCGATATTGAACCTATTGGGCATCCTATCAGAAAATTCACAGAAGATCATAATTGGGCTCACAGCATCCATCTCACAAGAAGCAAAAATAGACCTGCTGAAGACAACTCTAGGGGAGAACAGAGTAGTAGAGATTCATCCTGTAGGGGATGACTTCGAATCCTATAGACCAGCCTATGACCTCAGACAGATTCGTGTTTTTGATGATTGGATTGCAGATATTGATTCCATTATTGGGAAGATTCGCCATGCCTCGTTCTCCAAGCTGTCAGAGAGCTACAAGATCCTCACTGGCAAAAGTCAGATTCCAAACGACAGAATTCTCCTCTTTGTGTCAGATCTGCTGGGGAAGAAGAGTCTTCAGAAGACTCTTCTCGAGAAACTTGGTAAGAACGAGGAACGATTTCACTTGTATCTCTCTCATGCAAGTGCTTATCTTTTGGTGACAGTCGCAAGGCAACGTCTCTTGGAGAGTACACTCAAGTCGTTTTCAAAATTCGTTGAAGGAATAGAGAACAAGACGTTGATTGCTAACCCTGATTTCAGTCTCATGAGGGATAGAGTGAGAGAAAAAATGACCGAGTACCTAGCAGCTGAGGGATACACGAGTGAAAAAGAGAAGAGGCTATTGTTCTGGCTCGAGATGATGGACAAGGAGGAAAAGAAGTCACTGGTGATGTGCCGGTTTGTAGAAGTCACAAAACATCTAACGACTCTTGCTGAAACCAAGGGAATTTCTGCTACCTTTGTACATGGAGGGATGGATGGAGCGACTCAATATAGCCAAATCAAAGCATTCAAGGAGGGAAAAAAGAAGGTCCTTTTTGCATCAGAGCGATTGATTGAGAAGGGAACAGACCTTCCAGAAGCAGATGTAGGATTCTATTATGGAACCACAGCCTCACTTGAAAGGTATGAACAGAGCCTAGGTAGAATACGTAGTAATGTGAGTAATGTGAAGACTCTGTATACAATCGCCTACAATCAGACTATTGAAAATGAAAAATCTCTAAAACGTGACACAATGTTTCTAGAACTTTTAGGAAGACAGCTTGGAACAATTGCTGAAATAAAGACACAATAGGCATGCATTATAGAATTTCGTAACGTAGATTTTGGCCACTTTAACAGAATATAAGGCGGATAGATTCCCGAGATTCAACCACTGGGTGTATTTGCTTGAACCAAGAACTCGAACAGAAAGACGTAGCAGCATTCCAAGAGGGGATTATGAGTTGGTGGAAGAAAAATGCTCGTAGTCTTCCTTGGAGAGAAGATCCAAACCCCTATCATGTCATGGTATCAGAGATTATGTTACAACAGACTCAAGTTAATCGAGTTATTCCAAAATACAAACAGTTCTTAGAAAAATTCCCAACGTTTGAGTCACTAGCCTCTGCAGAAACTAAGCGGCTTCTTCAGGTGTGGAGTGGACTAGGTTACAACCGTCGTGCATTATGGCTTAAAGAGGCTGCCAAGCAGGTTGTCGATAGAGGAGAATTCCCGCAAACTGTCAAAGAGCTTAGGCAGCTAAAAGGTATTGGACCCTACACATCACGATCCATTCTCATTTTCGCGTTCAATCAAGACCTCGCTGCAGTTGATACAAACATACGACGGGTTTTCATCGCTTCCGGATTCGGAAATGAAAATATGTCTGAGAAAGAGCTTCAGGAAATCGCAGATGCAGTGCTTTTGAAAGGCAGGTCTCGGGATTGGCATAATGCACTCATGGATTTTGGGTCACAGGTTATGACATCCAGCTCAACTGGCATTTCACCTACATCAAAACAAACTTGCTATGACGGGTCATCAAGACAGGTTCGCGGAGCAATAATCCGAGCTCTAACGAAGACGAACGAGGTGGGCCTCGAAGAGCTTATGCTAATGATTGATTGTGATTTGAATAGACCTGAAATCCAAATGATCATGACTCAACTAATAGCTGATGGTCTAGTGGAAGAGGTATCGAAATCAAGTTATAGAATATCCCAGTAATCCAATCAAGATGTTTTACCAATGCCACATTTTATGGCGGTGGCAAGACCAATGCTTCCAATAATGACCATGGTGCGAATGATGTTTCCATCGATGGTCGTGGATTACGATATTTCCGCGGTGTACATAACCAAGAGGATCATATCCAGCGTCATACACAACCATACCTAATTGATCAAAGATTTGAATCTGAAAGATGTCATTTCTGCATCGTTTCTTGTAGTCCCAGACATCTACCCGAAGCCTATAGCTCTCTTCTAATTGGATCTTTTCACCTGTATCTAAATTAATCACATAGACTGTACAGATTGCTTCAAAGAAGGCATGATTCCCATCAATTGAGAAACCTGTGATTTCAGTTGTCCTGATAAAGTACATCAAGTTATCAATTCGAACAGTGTAGTGAGCAAAGCCCTTCAGAATTCCTCTGTAGCTGTATTTCACTAGGAAGGCAAAATGGCCCTTGTTTCCATCCGAATCACGAATCCAACCTGCACCTGTAGCTTTACCTCGTGAGGGTTCATAGATAGTTAGAATGGCAGCGTCAGAATCGGGACCATTATAGTGAAAGTTGTGTTGAGGACAAAGACTGACAACAACAAGATACTCACCCTCAGTGAGATTGGGAACTTCTGTAATTGCGAGTCCAACACCTTCTAGATCAGATGGAGTAACCATGATTGGACCAACTACATGAATAGGTGTAGCAGAATCAGCTGATAGATAGATTGTAAACGTCACATAGATCTTGGTCAAGTCACCCAAGAAACCATCATTCTCTTCGAACACAGTAGCCATCAGGGTCAAGGTTTCATCTGTGTCTCCAATTATCGTCAGACCAGTATAGAAAGTAGTTGCAGATTCCTTATCAATAACAAACTCAGTTGAGGCTGATGAAGCCAAATACTCAGCATCACCCTCAAAGGATGCAGATACTGTATAGATTCCGGCTGGTTGATCCAGAACCAGTTCAGAGGATGCAAATCCTTCCGAGTCCGTGAGTGCAGTTGTTGTTTGAGTCCCAATAATGAATGTGATTAATCTGTTTGCAAGTGGAACTCCGTTCTGCACATCTATGAGCTGTGCTTCGAGTGTAATCGGGTCGGAGTAGACACCTGATGTGTCCCCACTGTAGATGACAGCTGTTGGGACAGCTGTGGGTACAATTACTACCTCCAGAGTCACAGTCGTGAACATTATATTTCCAGCATAATCTTGAGCCTGATAGAAAATAGTGTGGAGACCCTCAACAGAGATAATAAAGGGACCTCCATAGCGTTCCAAACGTCCTCCATCTAGGCTATATCCAATACTGGAAAGACCCGACCCCAATTCAATGGCACCAAGTGTAACCTGAGTACCTTGACCAGGAATGCTTTCTGTTTCAAAGGTAAGTTCAGGAGGGGTCTTATCAATTCTAATTGTCGTTTCCTTTGTGTCTTCAACAAATCCAAATATATCGGTTGAGTTGTAGTAAACTGTAGTATCTCCCTCACTTGACACAGCAAAGGCGTCGGCATAAGTAATCCAGTTTTCACCGTCATAGCTATATGCAGTGGTAAACGAAGGTGCTGAACTTAGAACAAAGAATGTGACCGAAACATCAGATATATACCACTCACCCAGCCCATGGGTTCCTATTAACTCGATTATTGTTTCGAGAGGTTCAATCTCTTGTGAAATAGAGAAATCATTATCCTTAGTTACTACAAGAGAATCATCAACTCCAGGTACTGACACGATAGCAGGTGCTACATTCAGAAAGACTAGCACGAGCATAAGTGATACTAACAGCAAACATGCTTTCTTCTCAATATTCATTGAGGCTCCTCTCCCGTTTGCGAAAATAACAATCAATCAACATCCGCAGGAATCGACTGTCTCTCTTGGCCTCGCAACAATCTCGAGCGTATAACATGTTGTCTTATTAATACTCTTTTTCAGACTCTTTTACTGTTGAATGTGCAAAAGAACTCAAGAATGACGAAATATATCACCTGTTCTCGATTTTAAGAAAAAGTCCCAAATCAACCCTAACTGCCAATACCTCTCCAGTAGCACATTTCATATCCTCTGAATATAGATCGCATGCTACCTTGATCTTTTTTTCACTCAGCTCTGTAATTTTTGCTCTAAGTGTTATAGGCTTGTTAATGGGAGTTGGTCTGAGATACTTCAAGGAAATACCACCTGTGACATACATGAAGTGCTGATTGGAACCATCAGCGGCCTTATGAGCTGCTGCATTTGCTGTTCCGGTTCCATGGCAGTCAATCAGTGTAGCAATGATTCCTCCATTCAGAATACCAGGGAATGCCATATGGTATTCTTTTGGTACCCAAGTAGCTATGGATTCTTCATCCTTCCAATAACTTTTCAACTGCAGACCATGTTCATTGTTTTTTCCACAGCCCCAGCAGAATGTACCTTCCTCGGGCCATTGGTTTTGAATTAGTTCCTCAGACATACTGACAATCCCTACTCGAGGTACCGACAAATGATGGTATAAACCTAATCTAGTTCTGAGACGGATCCTTGAATATGAAAAACAAAATCGTGGCTCCTTGCGGAATTATCTGTACTGATTGTCGAGCGTATCTAGCAACTAAGTCCAATGATTTTGAGAAACTTCAAGAGATTGCTGAAAAATGGTCGAGTGAGGAACAAGTTTACGATGCAACGGAACTTGTTTGCGATGGGTGTTTCAGTGAACGATTACACGCTTTTTGTGCTAAATGTGAAGTGAGAAGCTGTGCAATTCAAAATGGGTATAGAGTTTGTTCATTATGTCCGTTGTACCCTTGCGATAGATTGAATGATATTTGGAACTTCATAACTGAAGTATCGATTGACAAACTAAAGCTGACTCTTGAAGAAGAGAGAAGGGCTTCTTATTGAATAGAACCCACTTAAAATTCGAGTCTTTATTCAATTATGAATTTCACAGTCGAGTAGGTTCCAATATCTTTGAAGCTCTTATCAAATGCATTCATCAATGCTGCTCGCCCTCGAAGTCCAGTGCAGTGACAGGGTGCAAGTGTTTTGAGCGGATATTTCTCTAGATTCTCAATAGTCTTTTCCAATCGATTATTGGAGGCGTCACGAAGATGTAGCCCTCCTACGACGCCAATGACTGATGTTGAACCTGTAAGCTTGACAGCGTGGTTCAATGTGTTCACAATCCCAGAGTGGCAACAACCTGTAAGGATGACAACAGAGTCATCCCTCAAGCGAAAAATGACAGAGAGATCATCCTGAATCATATCAGCGATTTCTTTTCCGCCTTTCACAGCCACTATTTTCTCTAAATTTCCAGTCAACTTCTCAAAAGAATTGGTGCGAGGAACTACACCAGTGGTCATAATTCCATCTGCAACAATATACGGCTCTGTGGTGACAATCACCTCAATCTTTGACTCAAGCTCAGATTTGCTGTAGTATTCATGAATTCCAATTTCATGACGTTTTCCATCATCAGAGGTGAATATCTTGTGTAACAGCGCATCTGGATGACACAAGACAACAACCTGCTTCTCAGCCATACCAATCACCTTCAACAATCCCGCTGAGTGATCCCAATGCCCATGGCTAAGGATTATCATTTCAATGGAGGATAGATCTTGCTTCACACTTTCTTTCATAACACCTACATTATGTTCTAAAGCAGGAGTCCCAGCGCCTGTATCAAAGAGGAATTGAAATTCACTCAAATCATCATAAGTGACTTTGACGAGTGCCGCAAACCCTGCTTCTCCTAAAACTCTCACATTCTGAACATTGCTATCCGTGAGAATCCGTATTTCAACCTCAACAATTGTCTTTGTCAGCTTGATCACCTCTTGTGTTTGTGGCTTGTATTCTTGATAAAACTATTAGGACTTCAGTAGGGATTGGTAGGAAGTAGTTCTGAGCTGTTGTGAGTCATATCCCTTGAAGGAAGTTGTATCTTCATTCCAAAATTGACAAGTAAAAATATAGCCGCTTTCAAAGAGGTTATCAATATTAATGTACTATTGTTAACTATGGAAGAATCAGAAGTAGATTGGAAGGTAAAATTAAGTCCTCAACAGTACAAGGTTCTCAGACAATGCGGAACTGAACCACCATTCACAGGTAAGTATGTGCATCACAAAGGGAAAGGCACCTATGTCTGTGCCGGGTGTGGCAATGTGCTCTTCAGTTCGGATACCAAGTTTGAGTCTGGAACTGGATGGCCAAGCTTTTGGGACAAGGTTTCCGAAGATAGTGTCGAGAGAAAAATGGATACAAGCTATGGTATGCGGAGGATTGAGATTGTCTGCAAGAAATGCGGAGGTCATCTAGGTCATGTATTTGACGATGGACCCAATCCTACAGGACTGAGATATTGTATCAATTCAGTGGCCTTAGATTTCAAACCCAGCGCAGAAGAAAATATCTAGCTATCAACAGTTTTGAATATGAGATTGTCCACACTTGCAGTCTGTGAAGGACATGACTCACTGGGAAAAGGAAAAGCTTGTTGTTGACAGCACTCCAACACCAATCACCAAGTCCCAATTGGTTCAGGACCTGAAAGATATTGGAGTCCAGCCAGGAGATATAGTATCCGTACATAGCTCAATGAGGAAGATAGGATGGGTTGTTGGTGAGCAATTAACTGTCATAGAGGCACTCATGGAGGCTGTGACAGAAGAGGGATCCATCGTCATGCAGGCGCACACTACTGGAAATTCGGACCCTATGAATTGGAATTACCCATCAGTGCCAGAAGAGTGGTGGGAAACAATCCGAAAAGAGATGCCACCTTTTCGCCCAGACATTACACCTTTGAGAAACCTCGGTCGAATCCCTGAACTTTTCAGAATAATGCCAGGAGTACTCCGTAGTAATCATCCGCAGGTTTCCTGTACTGCGTGGGGAAAGGAAGCAAAGAGTATTGTAAAAGAGCACGAGTTAGCAGACCCATATGGAGAGCGAAGTCCTTGGGGAGTCCTCTATAGACTGAAGAGCAAAATACTACTTCTCGGAGTTGACCATGAGTCCAACACTGCACTTCATTATGCAGAGAAAAGAGCCAGTAAACCTGATTCTCCAAGGCAAATAACTGGAGCAGCCATCATTCAAAATGGAGAGCGAAAATGGTTCACTTGGGAAGATATAAGGTATAACGCAGATGATTTCAATGAATTAGGACTAGACTTTGAGAGATCTATTGAATACAAGACCTTCACAGTTGGGCAAGCTGAGTCTAGATTATTGCCTATGAGAGATCTGATTGATTTTGCAATGGATTGGATACGAGAGAATCGCTGAACCCACTGGACTAGAATTTTCCAAGTGTACCATCAAGAGATTTCATGAATCCAGACTCATCTTCGTCTCTAAGTTTCTTAATCGCCTTCCAAGCTGCGGAGCAGTTTTTGTATTCCACTCCAACAAGCTTGTGTATTTCTTTGTCAATTTCTCGCTTGTTTTCTGATGTCACGATAACTCCAAGCTCGGTAAAGATTTCATTCATGTGTCTAAAGTAACAAGTCATATGTAATTCTCCATGAGAGTTTGAATATTCTGACTATCAATAATTCTGACTCTCAAAATCTCCGAGTGAACACTACTTTGAGTGTTTTTCTTGCTCCAATATTATGATGCAGCATGTGAGTCTACAGAAATTCGGTCGAGTATCATTCCATGATGGAGTTGATAGAGAGTCGTTTATCCAGGTGATCAAAGAACTCGATTTGACACCACCTGTGGTCATTAAACCAAATTGGGGATTCTCAGTTATCTACACTGAGGCAGCCATTCTAGATTGGACACTTTCAGCAATTAATGGTGATGCAATCATTGTTGAGAGCTATGGATGGGCTAGATGTAGAGAAGCAGTGGAGGAGAAAAAATATGGAGCTTGGGATCGTGAGGCTTTACGCAAGTCTGACAAATGGTTTCTTCGATATGCTGGAATAGACAAAGTCTTGGAAAAGCATGATGTGGAGTATATCAATATCACTGAGGAGATTTGGGCGGGACGAGCGGCAGAACAAGAAACCATTCAAAAAATAGTGGAGGATTCATACTCCCCCTTATTCATGAAGAAGATGGCATCCTTTGTGCCTCAACGGCTATACGACTTGAGTGATGGAACGCTTCTCAATCTTGCTAAGCTCAAATTCATGGGAGATGATATTGTCATCTCTTTGACTCTGAAAAATCTCTTTGGTATGATTCCTGGTCCTGACAGGGGAGAGTTCCATGGAGAAATGAACAAGGCAATGAATCCTAGCATCGTTGATATGAACAAGATCTATCGGTCCTTATTCAAGACAAAGGGAGTCGTAGAAGCAGTTCATAGTGCATCAAGTGGAATGACCTTGGAGCCCCAAGTCTTCATGAATCCTGGTGTTCTATGGAGTTGTGATGACACTCTAGAGCTGGATGCGGTCGTCACCTCGCATGTAGGGTTAGATCCTAATTCTGTAGGATATATGAAACTCGCTGCTCAGAACTTTGGTGAGTGGGATAATGAACCTGTAAGACTGGCAGCAAGTCAAGTCCTATCTCTTTTTTCTTGACTGAACTCATTCTATGTGACTTTCACTAGACCTACAACAAGGAACCCCGGAATCTCTCTTTTATATTCAAGCAGTTGTTTATCTTTGATAGGTTGACCCCTGGATAACTCAGCCGTAATCTCCCTGAATGCAATCATTCGCATTCCAACAGAGAAAAGTTTCTCGAAGTAATAACTGAGTGGTCGATGATACGCAACTACTTCAGTGTCTTTGTATTTTGGGTGGGAAATTTCTTTGATTGACATGTAATTTCGAATCTGCAGACAGTAACCCTCTTCATCCTGTACTCGTTTTGCGTAAGTGAAGGGATGAGGAATTGCAAATACCAGTTTTCCTCCATTCTTGAGAATACGACCACACTCCTCGATTGTTGCGTCTATCTCTTTGATATCATGAAATCCAAAAGTGGAAACAATACCGTCCATGGATTCATCATTAATCTCTGACATTTTGCTAGAGTTGCATTGTATGTACTTCACACCCAATGGTTCAGACTTTTCTGAAGAGCGGGCAATCTCGAGCATCTTCTCTGAGAGGTCTACACCGATAACCTTTGCTCCTTTCCGTGCAAGGATTCTTGTAAAATAACCCTGACCACATGCAAGATCGAGTATAGTTTTTCCTCGGATACTACCTAGAATATCGAAAATTGCTGGATTTACATAGGTCCTGTGATACGAGTCTCCAGTTTCACCCACTGTCTTATGGTAGTCATCTGCTACTTCATCCCAAGATGCGGGCATGAGTCTGATTCCCTCCCGAAAACATATGTGGGTTCCGCCACCATGAGCTGTGGGATAAGGACCTGCTTTAAACGGTTTTCTTTTATTCGACCTAAACCATGTTGAATGTTGGTAATGCGCAGGGACAGTAATCAAGTGAGGAGTTTACGGCTTTGCGTTTGATCACACTAGTAGTACTATTCACATTCATATCAGGCATCGTTCTTGCTGGACCGATTGAAGGACGGTTTGTTGCTAAAACGAGTATAGTTCTAGAGGAATTAATCTCCTCGAGGGGTCTGGATGTAGCATTCTGTTCTTTTTTTGGCGGAGAAGATGAAGAGTGGTCAAATGATATCTCCTTTAGTAATGATGGTAGTGTTGTATTGACGGGTATGACTAGATCATCTGATCTTCCTGTGGTGAATGCTCATCAAGAAGAATACGGAGGGGGAGGAGATGTATTCATTGTGAAGTTGAACTCTGAGTACCAAGTTGAGTTCTACACATACTTCGGAGGAAGTGGTCTTGAAGAACCAATGGCTCTGACGATTGGTACATATGGAGATATCATCGTTGCAGGAGGTACAAGTTCAAGTGATCTTACACTCTTGAATCCAATCCAAGAAGAGTTGAACGGGACCTCCGACGCATTTCTGGCAAAGTTCAGCAGCGATGGAACACTTCTCTTCTCTACATACCTCGGTGGTAGTGGAGTTGACCGCATAGAGGACATAATAATGGATTTCAATGGGAACTATGTCTTCGTTGGATCAACTGAGTCTCCTGACTTCTTTACAAGTCCAGGTGTTTTTCAAGAAACTTTTGGAGGGGGAGACTCAGATGTCTTCATTACATCGATAAGCAGTCATAATCATTCAATATTTTTCTCAACATTCTTTGGCAACACAACAGATGATGATGCATGGGCGGTTGGTATTGATTCAATGGGAGATCTTGTCATTGTTGGAATGACTGATGGAGCTGCGATAGCAACAGACTCTGCATATCAACAGACTTACGGTGGCGGACAGACAGATAGTTTTGTGGCTAAATTCACATCGAATTGCTCATCCCTCTATTGGTCAACATTGTTAGGGGGAAATGGGTGGGATTTTGGGGACCAAGTGGATTTCGACTCCAATAACAATATCGTGGTGTCAGGATATAGTGGATCATCTGATTTTCCACTTGTAAATCAGCTGCAAAATGATACTGCAGGCTATGATGCATTTTTCGCAAAACTGGGTGTAAATGGTGAGGACCTTTTGTTGTCAAGTTACCTTGGAGGCAATCTTGAAGATCGATCGTATGCTATGGAGGTCATGGAAGCTGATGGAATATTGATCACTCTGCCTTCAGCATCTACGGACATGCCAACAATCAATCCGTTCCAAGCTGATAACAGTGGTGGTTCTGACGGTTATATCGCTTTGATTTGTGGTGGAAATGTCACATTTGGAAGTTATTTTGGCGGTAGTATGAATGACTATGTACTTGGGATGTCCATCGGCGGTGGTGGGAGTATCGCAGTTATAGGATTCACCAGCTCGAGTGACCTTCCAACACTCAGTGCAGTCCAAGATGAGTACGGTGGAGGTACGAGTGACACAATGGTCTGGATTCTAAAACCGCCACCAGTAATGTTGGGAGGCATATTTTATTTTGATATTATAATCACTGTCGTAATTGTAGGTATCGTGCTAATCATTGCATATAATTGGCTCAGAAGAATTGATTGAGATTATTCCACACCTGAACTCACATATGGATTCGTCATGTAGTGAAAATCAGTTGATTGAGCAATGACAGTACGAGGAATAGGAGGTGTCTTCTTCAAGTCGAAGGACCCGAAGAAGCTTCAGAAGTGGTATGAAAAGAACTTGGGACTAAAGCCGGACAAGGAAGGTTACATCTACTTCATGTGGGCAGACCTCAAGGCACCTGGTTATACATTGTGGGGACCGTTTCCAGAGGACACAAAATACTTTGAGCCAAGTGCTGCTGAATCTATGATCAATTTCGTGGTGAGTGATATTGAGAAGTTCTTCGAAGGTCTCAAAGCTAAGGGAGTCCCTGTTGATGACAGAGGCATCCAGGAAACTGAGGAAGGTAAGTTCGCCTGGATTATGGATCCAGAAGGGAACAAAATCGAACTCTGGGAACCCTCTGACTTGCATGAGTAAGATTCCTCAACAATATCATAATATGGCCCTCTGAAATGAGTACATTTCAGAGGCGTCACCATGAAAGAGAATGTTTTGCTACTCGGTGCATCTGGATCGATGGGGTTTGTTGCATTCAAGGAGCTTTGGGCTCAAAAGGATGAAAATGGCCGACGGAAATACAACATAGTTCTCTTACTCCGACCTTCTGAAAAGAACAAGAGACTCTTTGTACCTTATGAGCAACAATGTGGAATATTGGGAATACCAAGAAATGGTGTTGTGGAGGGTGAAGGTTTCAAGATAGTGTGGGGAGATGCAACAGAATTTTCAGATGTCCTTGAAGCTGTTCGGGGAGTTGACTGGATTCTCTCTCCTATGGCGTTCATTGCCCCTGCTGCAGATCACAATCCGAAAATGTCTGAAGCCGTCAATACAAGAGCAATTGAATACGTTATCAAAGCCATCTATGAGGTGGGTGGACAAGACCACATCAAGTTCGTGTATGTTGGTTCAGTGGCAGAAACTGGTGACCGTCTGCAATCTATCCATATGGGCCGAGTTGGAGACCCACTGAAACCAAGTGTGTTTGATTTCTATGCAACCTGCAAGATTCGAGGTGAACGAGCTGTTATTGAATCTGGATTGAAGTATTGGGTGTCTCTTCGCCAGACATACATTGCTATTCCAGATGCCATGAGCTTAATGGACCCCATTATGTTTCATCAGCCAATAGACACTTGTATTGAACTCAACACGTGTTTTGATGCAGGTAGGGGACTTGTTAACTGTCTTGACGTTTCTGAAGACTCGGATTTCTGGCGGCGTGTCTACA
>PJET01000045.1 GCA_002825515.1 Candidatus Thorarchaeota archaeon MP11T_1
TTGTTCATTGGATGAGTGAAGTATGCTGTGACTTCTTCGTAATCGTCAAGGCCATCTGAGTCACTATCTGGGTTGGTTGGGTCTGAGTATGGGGTCACGAAGAGTTCCTGATAGTCACTCAATCCGTCGAAGTCTCCGTCATCTTCTAGTGGGTCAGTAGCAATGCCCAGTGGGTTCACAGCCCAGACCTCATCATAGTCACTGATGCCGTCCTCATCGCTGTCCTCAACCAGCGGGTCAGTATTATAGACCATTACTTCCTCAAAGTCACTAAGCCCATCTAGGTCACTGTCTGGCTCCAATGGATCAGTATGATAGAGAAGGTATTCCTCTCCATCAGTCAACATGTCAAAGTCGCTGTCTGTGCCATTGATGAGTGTGCCCAAAGTAATCTCAAGACCATCAATGAGATCATCATTGTCAAAATCAGGGTCGTTGGGGAGTGTGAAGTAGACCCTGAGCTCATCCCAATTGGAGAGTCCGTCGGAGTCACTATCATAGTCTCTGTCCAATGTGACACCGTAGGTCGTGTTGGTTGTAGGATCTGTGTTTGTCAGGATAACTTCCTCATAATCAGTGAGCCAATCTAAGTCGGTGTCATTAGAGTCAGGCATGGTCCCCCATGTGTTGACCTCAGGACCATCTTCTAGACCATCGAAATCACTGTCTTTATTGAGTGGGTCAGTCCCCCAGTCCTCAACCTCTTCGTTGTCATAGAGCCCGTCACGGTCGCTATCTCTGTGTCTTGGGTCAGTTCCATAGATCTTGCACTCTTCCCCATTTGACAGTGTATCACCGTCTTCATCGTCGTTGTAATCGGATATGCCATTATCGTTACTATCTGGATCTCTGGGATCAGTCTTGGTCAGGACACACTCCCAGTAGTTCGTGAGAAGGTCTCTATCCTCATCATCAGCACCATCCGACTTGCCATTAGAATCGGTATCATAGACTCGTGGGTCTGTTCTTGTGAGTCGGATTTCCTGCGCATTAGTCAGGAGGTCGCCATCAATGTCCCAATCTGCATCTGATACTGTGGTTCCCTGAGTGCTGTAGAGCGTTGGATCTGTGTTCGTTCTATTGACTTCTTCAAAGTCTGTGAGTGTGTCTTTATCGGTGTCGCTCACACGCGGGTTTGTATAGACCCATCTACTGCTGATGACACCGCTGATATTGAACGTCATGTAGAAGCCGTTTATCTCCTGCCCATCGAGAAGTTTGTCACTGTCTGTGTCCTCTCGCAGAGGTGATGTGTTGTAGATGTTCAGCTCATCACCGTCTCCAATGGAATCACCATCTGTATCAAATAACAGTGGGTTTGTTTCGAACACCTTAATCTCATCGTAATCTGAAAGGTTGTCTGAATCTGTGTCTGTACTGTTCAAGAGGGTGTGCCATGTGAGTGCCTCTTCTGAGTCTTCTAGACCATCATTATCACTATCTCTGTCATTCGGATTACTTGACCAGTAGAACAGCTCGTCCCAGTCTCCGAGACCATCATCGTCGCTATCGAATTTGGTGGGTGATGTTTCCCAGACAAAAATCTCATCATAATCACTGAGAAAGTCTAGGTCAGTGTCAATCATTGTGCAGTTGGTCTCGTAGAGGTAAATCTCATCGTGGTTGTTGAGTCCATCTGCGTCTTGGTCATCTAGGTCATCAGGAATCGTATCTCCATCAGTATCAAGCTTAAGCGGGTCAGTATGACTGTTGAACAGCTCGTCGGCATCTGCGATATTATCTGAATCCGTGTCATCTTTAACCGGTGAAGTGCCATAGATGTTCACTTCATCTCCATCACTAATGGTGTCGAAGTCTGTGTCCCAGTTCTCCCAGTCTGTTCCATTCTCTAGTTCTTCAGAGTCATTGAGTCCATCTTGGTCCTTGTCTGCTTCGGTTGGATCTGTATTATAGAGAATCCATTCTTCCCAATCTGAAAGCGTATCGCCATCTGTATCATTGAGTAATGGGTCTGTACCAATGTCTAATTCCAGTTTATCGCTAAGTAAGTCACCATCAGTATCAATTGAGTTGGGGTTGGTTCCGTACGTGTTCCATTCATCACCATCGGACAAGGTATCACCATCACTGTCCCACGATGTTGGTGAGGTCAGTGAGAAGTACACCTCAAAGTAATCATCAAGTGCATCAGAATCGCTATCTGTGCCGCTTGGGTCTGTGTGATAGATCCAGTACTCAACATAATCGCTAAGCTGGTCATTATCGCTATCTTGGTCGGTGGGTGATGTGCCTGACACATATACCTCAAAACCATCTTTTAACCCATCCAGATCGGTGTCTGGAGCTGTGGCGTTTGAGTGGTAGCCATATATCTCTAGTGCGTTGGACAGACCGTCAGCATCATGGTCAAGTTGTCCATCAAGTGTGCCATTTCCATAGGTGGATGGTAGTAATGGATTAGTTCCTAGAAGTTCAATCTCAACATAGTCGTCTAGTTGATCTCCATCTGTGTCTTGTATGTTGATGTTTGTCCCATAGAACAACTCATCATCATCTCGAAGTCCGTCCCCATCAGTATCACTAGAAAGCGGGTCAGAGAAGTAGACGAGTATCTCATACCCATCCCCTATATTGTCGTTATCACTATCAAAATCTCCTGGATCTGTTTCGTAAACATCGACCTCGTCGCCATTAGTCAGTAGATCATTATCACTGTCAATCTGATAGTCTGTGTGTGTGGCATTGTACCACATGTTGTTCGGATTGGTGTGGGTAAGCTCGACCTCGATATAATCTGAAAGTAGGTCTGAGTCAGAGTCTGAATTTAGAGGATTGGTCCCATAATCATTCACTTCTTCTCCATCTAAGAGTTCATCTCCGTCAGTATCCTCCTTTAGCGGGTTGGTGCCATAGAGGTACTCTTCACCATCTTCTAATCCATCAGAATCACTATCGGCTTCAAACGGTGAGGTCTCGCCAGCATTCACAACGCCATTCGCATTGACATCCTCTCCGCGTTCTCCCAAGAGTGGTTCGTAAATTCCATTGTGGTTTGCATCGTTCCAACCATCATACAAACCATCACCATCACTATCAGGGTTTGTGGCATTGAGACCTACATCAATCTCAAGCCCATCTCGGAGTCGATCTCCATCTGTATCCCACAGGGTGACGTTGGTATCATAGGTCCTCAGTTCCTCAAGGTTCGTGAGACCATCGTTATCTTGGTCATCCTGTCCATCGAGAATTCCGTCATCGTCATCGTCGCTGTCTGTGGGGTCGGTGAAGGTGTAGAGCACTTCTTCTCCATCAGTCAGCTGATCTGAATCAGTATCCGCCACTAGTGGGTCGCAGTCATTGAGGAACTCCTCTAAATTGTTCAGTTCGTCATTATCTGGGTCTTCCTCCCAGTCGAATGTTCCGTTATCATTTGTGTCATTGTATAATGGGTCTGTCCCTGTCATCTCGACCTCGAACCAGTTGGGGAGGAGGTCTGCATCTTCATCGTCATTATAGTCGGAGATAAGGTCATCATCTGTGTCTACATCATTAAACAGCGTATGCGTAATGTATAGCTCTATCCCATTACTTAATCCATCACCGTCGAAATCTTCGTCATAATCCGAAACCCCATTATCGTTTGTGTCCTCATCGTTAGGATTGGTCCCCAGAATATTCCACTCATCTCCGTCTTTCACTTTATCTTCATCACTGTCTGGATTTCTTGGAAGCGTGAAAGTCACATACAACTCGTCGTAGTTATTCAATCCGTCCAAATCACTATCTTCGAGGTCATCGGTAAGTGGCAACCCTCCCGAGTCCACAAGCGTCGGATTAGTACGAGTCAAGTAAATCTCTTGGTAGTTAGTCAATCGGTCTCCGTCAAAGTCCCAGTTTCCATCCAAAGTCACTGCATCAAAAGTGTATGGATTTGTTGGGTCCCAACCATTAGCAAGGTATTTCACCTCATCAGGGTCTCGAAGCAAGTCGAAGTCTGTGTCAACAAGAGTGGCGTTTGTTCCATAGGTGAGGACTTCAAGCCCATCTCCTAACGTATCTCCATCTGTGTCACTATTTGTCACGTTTGTGTGCCAGACATAGCATTCTGCAAAGTCATCAAGATTGTCAAGGTCTGTGTCAGCTGAGTTCGGGTCTGAGCCCCAGAAATTGACCTCTAGTCCATCCTCAATATTATCAGAGTCAGTGTCATTATTCAGGGGATCCGTGAAGTAGGTATTGACCTCGTCTCCATCATTCAAGTTGTCATCGTCACTATCACTATCCAAGACTCCAGTACCATAGACAACATATTCATCGTAGTCCGAAAGACCATCCTCATCTCCATCGGCTTTGAGTGGGTCTGAATGAACAATCACCACTTCCTCATAATCAGTCAATGAATCTCCATCTGTGTCTTCATTGAGTGGTGAGGTCTTGCTCGTCTTCACTTCATACCCGTCATTCAAGAGGTCATCATCGCTATCAGGATCATAGACTCCTGTACCAAGTTGTATCTCTTTCCAGTTTGCTAAGTTGTCTGCATCTTGGTCATCATAATAATCTGAGATTAGGTCTCCATCCGTATCCACATCATTAGGATCTGTCTTTGTTATACGCACTTCTTGGATGTTGGTGAGACCATCACCATCATTATCATCCTGTGCATCATTGATATCATCGGAATCACTGTCTGGGTCAGTTGGGAGTGTTAGAGTGACATTATTTTCTTCATAATCAGTAAGCGAGTCCGAATCTGTGTCCGCTTGATTCGGATTTGTACCGAGGTAAACCTCCTGCCAATCAGTGAGTTTATCGGAATCTGTGTCTGCAGAATTGGGATTTGTTCCGTGTGTAATTACCTCAGCAAAGTCAGATAGCTTATCATTGTCCGAGTCGGCTTTGAGCGGGTCTGTGCCATATGTAAGTACTTCTTGCCCATCGTTTAGATTATCGTTGTCGCTATCGGAGTCATCGTAGAACGTACCCTCCATGATAATCTCACGAGCATCAGCCAGGCCATCCTTGTCAAGATCCCTGCCATATACTGACACGCCACCTACGTTCGTACCAAAGGCATATTCCTCCCCACCGAAGTTATCAAGGTCTCCGATACTCAAAGCACCCGTGAATCCATTAGCAGTGAACTGGTTCACACGCCAACCAGTGGTGTTGTATGTCGTGAGTGTATTAGGAGTACCAACGAGGACCTGTGCATTTACAGTGGCTCCGATGTTGGGGAATCGAATGTCATTGGGTTGTCCACCCATGGTCTTGTTCCAAGACAGTACGCCAGCTGATGTATATACTCGTAGTTGGTTTGATGCAGTGCCTAGAGCGAACTCATGTCTTCCTCCAGTCACAAGGTCTCCGACTCTAAGGGCCGATATGCTACTCTCAACCTCGAGCTTGAATGCAAGGGCTCCAGTATCGTACCAAACATTGAGAGTTCCATTGCTGTTTCCATAGAGCACATCCCAGTTCCCTGCCGTGGTGATATCTCCCATTGCTATAACTCTGATATCTGTCGCGCTTGTCTTTTCGAACACCATAATGCCAGTGTCCTGCAAGAGGGTGAACCGCTTCCCTTCAGAGGCCACAACAAACTCAGTCCGAGTGTCTGCATCAATATCCGCACCAGCGATCAGACGAACCCTGCCATTACTCAGATAGCTCCAGAGTGGAGTCGTGTCAATCTCAAAAGCATAGACGTAGAAGTCGTCACAGCCCACAACGACCTCTTCAAGACCATCACCATCAAGATGACCACCTCCAACAGCATAGACAGGTTCTGGCAACGACATGTTCATCTGAACTGTCTTATCAGCTCCGACCACAAGGACACCATAGTCTGTTCCTATGAGTATCTCTTGGCCTGCAGCAGCAGTACCATCCATGGATGCGAGAGCACGTGGTGTCGAGCCAAGCTTCAGTTTCCACAAGAGTGTGCTATTGTCATCGAAGAGGTACAGAGTACCATTCTGGGTGATGACCGCCACCTCATCTCGCGCATCTGCATCGAAGTCATCAACAACAAGGTCCACAACCGGGTTTCCCGTTGTGGTAGACCATACGATGGCCGTGTTGAATGGTGCAATCTCCGCGAGTGAGTGTGGAACCTCTTGAACCTGTGGACTCGTGATTGTCACGGGTGTCATACCCGTGTCTGTTGTCTGGAGCTGCAGTCCTGCAAGCGTGCAGACAATCAGTAGGGCTATAATCACATGATAGGTCTTCATGGTGCGGTTCCTCCTAGCTCACTAGGAATATGTTTCCAGGGTTTGACCTGGAAATAATCAAAGAAGTCTGCCTCAACAAGACTGACCTCCTCGAATGGTAGTTTCATTTCATTTAGTTTCTTGATGATTGGCAGCAGCTGCTGATCCGGATTATCTATGAATAGCTTCATTGCATTCCGGCCAGCTGGTGCAGTGTATTGTACTCCTGGGAGTGAATTTATCCGCTTGATGATTTCAGGAGTCAAAGCATGCATAACAACACGTATGCTCTCTCCTCTTCCAGGTAGTGTTGAGATCAATTCCTCTGGAGTCCCAAACTGACTCACATCTCCTTCTTCTAGCAGGCATACTCGTGTACAGTAATCGACGATCTCAAGGTCATGACTAATAATGACCATTGTTGTGCCCAGCTCGTAATTTAGCTCCTTCAGGTAGTTCAGGGTTTCATGTCTTAGATGGGCATCTAGCCCAGTGGTTGGTTCATCGAGCAAAAGCACAGGGGGATTATGGATCATTCCAAGACAGATTGACACTCTCTTGCGTTCTCCGCCTGAGAGTCTGTCTATTCTTTTTGTGATTAGTTCCTCATCAAAGCCTAGAATTGTGAGAATATTTCTTGATCGCTCTTCAATCTCCTTTGGTCTGAGACCGAACATCCTTCCGAAGAATTGAGCGTTTTGAAGTGCATTGAAATCATAGTACAGACTCAGATGTTCAAGTTGAGGAACATAGCCTACGAGAAGACTGATCAGCTTTGCCTTCTTTGTGACATCATATCCGCCAACGAATGCTTTTCCATTAGTTGGGTCAATTTGTCCAGTGAGTACTCTAAGAACTGTTGTTTTACCAGCCCCTGAGGCTCCAATTATACCAAGGAATTCTCGCTTGTTTGCGAAGAAAGACGCTCCTTTCAAGGCGTAGAAATCACCAAACGCCACTTGGAGGTCGATGATGTCAATCTCACGATGAGTTTCTTTGACATCAGATTTTCCCACATCACACACCTCCTACCTTATCGCTCACGCGTTCGAACATCCTACGTCCTTCTTCAATATCTTGCATGAGAACGCGAAGTGCCTCAACTTTCTGTATTCTATCAAGGTCTTCTCTCTGTATGAGTTCCTCTAGTTGCGTGAAGGCTGCCAATAATGCCATTAGTGTATTGTCTATCTCTCGAACGAGCTCAGGTTCAATCTCAGGAATCCTGAGACGTTTTTTCATTCTTCTTCGGTTCCAGACCAAATATCCAATGAGTCCACCGAAAATCCCTAAAGATGTAAGAAGTGCAAGTTCCGCCATAGTAAGGAGTCCAATTGTTGGTTCGGTAGGTATTGTGGGTTCAATCTCGAACAAATAGAAGCTTACACTAGCATATGTCATGGCATAGTTCTCATCACCAAGAATGAGGAAAATACCGTTTATTCTCCCCTCGGAACTCCAGTAGCTAGGTGCAAATTGTGATGAGTAGAGACCGTCTTCAACGAAACCGGCAATGAAGAATGTCAAACTTCCGTTCGGAAGCTCGTACGCGATTGCGACGAACAAGTCATTGACTGGATTTCCATAATAATCTGTTAATTGTAAGTTGACATAGACACTTCTGCCCGCCTGATAATACAAAGTGTCCTCTGAAAGACTCGTTGATGTACTCAGAGTGTTTCGAAGTAGGAATTGATTCAGATTGTCTAGTAGAATACTATTGTTGCATTTCACAAGATTCTTGTTCATGAAGATTTTCGACGAGCTAAAGATAGCGAGTTCCGGGTCTGTGGAATCTAAAACCACGACGCTTTTTCCATCAAGTCTAACGTTAGCTTGAGACTGATTGTTCATTATGTATGCTCCGCCACCCAGCCAAACACAATCCAAACCGAGACCCAATGGTTTCGTTGTCACAATATCTGTTGTATTCTCTTTATCATGGCTCCCTGAAAGATAGTAACCATACTCCAAAAGCAATGGATTGAGTGCAGTAGTATTTGCGTTGTCATCATTGTCACCAAGAATGACCAATGTTCCTCCATTGCGTGTGAACTCTCGAAGAATATCTATCTCTGTCTGATTGAACTCTTCAGTTGGAGATATTATGAAGACAGTTGAGAAAGTCGCAAGTAAATCTTCGTCTAACTCCACTCCCGGTGTTTCTATCAGGTCAAGACCCACATCTGCCATTGTCTTCTTCATATTAGATAGACCAGAGAATGTAGTCATTCTAAATGAATCAAAGAGACCAGTGATGGATCCCAGACTATCAAGATCATTCAGACTGAAATCCATCCCTATTGTGTCATCATCTGATGTGTCTTCTTGGGCTAGTGGAAAGCCGATTCCAGTATCCCCAGTAAGGTTCCCTGTGTCACCCAGACCTCCTATATCTCCCATGAGCGACCCAAACCCACCTCCATGTGAAGTATCTAGGAGCATCATCGCCCTAGGATACTCTAAAACTCGCTCCAGTGTGATGTTGTCACTCCATCCCGCCTCTGTTTCGAGAACATAGTCACATCTATGATACCCATCCATTCCAATGGGCGGTGAAAACAAGAATAATGAGAAGTCGTAGAATCCTTCAATTGTGTCTGCGCTGGTCAGTGACATATTGCCCCATTCTGAGGCATTTCCGTTGTTTGTAATGGTGAGATTTCCAAGTGACTCAGTAGTGGACAAGACGAAACTATAGAGACCAAAATCTGCTGGGAATCGGATGTCGAATGGAGCAAATGGTAGTTCTCTTGGAAATACTGATGTTGACGAAATCGGAGTAATGATGAATACATCTCGAAGAATAAAATCATCCAAAATTCCGACTCCTGTGGTGAGCAGTAGTTCTGTTGGATTTGAAACAAGATTAACGATTTGATCTAATCCGGTTGAAACAGCCCAAGCCGCAGTTCTCACACCCTCTGTTTCTGGTCGCCAATCTGTCATTAGCACTTCAGCTTTGAATGGTTCTACCACATCATGGGAGAAATATCTAGCAAACAGAGTTCCCTCATCTGCTGAGCCCTCAACTACCAACATAGCTCCGATAGCTGTGGAGTTTTCCTCACCTATATTCATAATTACAGCTCTTGATTGATATGTTTGACCTGCTTTTGCTATTCTTGGAACATCAGACTCTACAACAATGAGGTCTCCTTGAGTTAAAGCACCTGCGGGAATATCATATTGCCACATGGCATCAATTGATGCGTCAAGGACTGAGCGATTTTCCCCAAAACCCAAGGCTATTGTTACATTGGCAAGCTCATCAACATCTAGGGCTCCGAAATCCCACTGCATTGCTAAACCAACATCGCCATCAAAGACAGTAGAACCTGTCAAATTGTTGTCTGACACATGGTTGGCAATGTTGGATGAGTTACCGACCTCAAACGCAGAAAGCGGGATACTTGAATTCATTCCTACGTAAAAGTTACCATAACTCTCTGAGAGACCATATGCAAAGAGCTGTTGGTTGTCAAGGTCATATTTACCATGGTCTGATTCACTATCTAGATAGAGGTCCAATGAATAGGACACATACAGACTCACATTCTCAACCGGGTCGCTCCCAAGGTTGAGGATATAGGGTGTAATTCTGAGAGCAGTCAGAGGTAAAGGCGAGTAAGTTGTAAGATTATACGATTCAACTTTGAATGTGACATAGATTGAGTCATTATATGACAACACACCAACATAACGATTGTATGGTATATTAGCTGAAGCTGAAACCACTTGATGTAACTCACTTTTGACATCAAACATCATCAGATTCATTGGGTCTTCATTGTTCCATTTTATAGAGAACATGCCCATCATCAGATGGACTCCTGAATCCTGAGGGCTACGTTCATCAAGAGCCACGAGAGTTGTTCCGAAGCTACTCATCAGTAAAGTAGTTGATGCATCTGTTCCACTTGCTGTGATAAGTCCAAGTGCAAGAAGTGGCAAGCTTGTTGTTCGCGTGTGTGGATCTCCAGGAGTTTGTTTAGTACTTAGATAATTGAAGGCAGCCTGCAAATTGAGAAGTCCTGCTCCACCATCATTAGCACCGTAGCCAATGGAAGTTGCAGTGTCTCGAAGAACATTTGCTAAGGTTATTGGAGTGACTCTATCAAACGCCTGTAATAGGATTGCTGCTGCACCTGCTGTGATGGCTGCTGAAGCAGTGGTCGTGTCTGCAATTGTATAATTCTCATCTATGGTTTCACCAAGTGAACCTCCAAGCAGTCCACCAAGTCCACCTAGGTCTCCAAGATCACTAAGTGATATATCTCCAAAACCAAGACCAGAAAGACCAACACCTGCTTTAGCTCCAACAACACCCACTCCTGGAGCCACCAAATCCGGTTTTGTAAGTAGTGAGAGCGAGGGGCCTCTCCCAGAGAAGTCAGGTATCTCCTGTTTTTGAGTGTCATAGGCGCCTACACAGAATGATGCTGCATTTCCACCAGGTGACATAACAGTTAGATAATCCGGTCCGTCATCTCCTGAGGCCGCAATGACAAAGATACCCTTATTGGCAGCTATCTCGATTGCCTCAGAAACTGCATCATCGGGAGCACCCAGAGTATTGAATGGAAGAAGAATGATATCTGCACCCCGACTGCTAGCCCATTCAATGCCCGACACAATCCAACTTGGAGCTGCAAAAAGTCCTCCTAGAGTCACCTTCGCAGAGAGTAGTGTTGCACCCGGTGCAATTCCCGCATAAATTCCTTCAGACATGTTTCCGGAACCCGCTGCTACAGAAGCAGCATATGTTCCATGTCCAACAAGGTCTAGAGGTAAGGTGTCTGCTTCTACAAATGATGCAAATGCAGATACGCTGAAGTCCGGATGAAGGGGATCAACACCTGTGTCAAGAACTGCAATAACAGTACCAGTTCCATTATATCCAGCATCCCAGAGGTCTCTTGCACCAATTCGGTCAATGAGAGGTACATAGTCGTCTAAAGATGATGTGGTTGCTGTAGTAATCTGTATTTGTTCAATCGCTGCGATTTCGTTCGACCATATCCTTGTGATGAATGCTTCTTTAGCCAAGTCGACAATAGATGAACCTAACATCTTTACATGGAGCATACCAAGTGATTCGAATGTATCAATCAACTCTGCGGTACGGTCTGCAAACAAAACTGCATTCTTAGCCTTGATTTCGCCTGCTTTTTCATCATACCCTACAAGTACATCAAGGCGCTGGTCCAAGGAAGTCTGATTGAGTAATGAATTATCGATTTTGTTCATGGATTCAGTCACATAGGGGCTTATTCCAACAACGGGTGGGAAAACGGACAGTCCACTGACAATGATGATGTATACCAGAAAGTATGCCGCTAGTTTCTGGGTCAGATGCATCAATGTTTGTTTCAGACCTGCCATCGAATCACTTCTCAATTGTACCTTGAATGAGCCCTCGAGTTATAGCGACATAATAGTCAACCATATCCGCTACCGATTTCGTTTTCACAATTTTGACTGTAATGTCTTGTTCCTTTAAAGCTGTGACGCATTTCTCTGCAATTATTTCCAAGGGCTCGTCTGTGAATACCTTTAGAAGCTCCCCTCGCTGTAGAACAAAACGAACTCCCTTCACAGTTTCAAGTGTCCTTCGTGCTCTTGGGTCCACCTCTTCAAGCACAATCCCAACTGCAAATCCCCTGGAGGGCATAGACTCCTTTAGTGAGGCTGGACTTCCAAAAGCAACAAGGCTCTTTCCACGCATAAAGACCGCCACCTTATCACAGAATTCAGCCTCAACAGGATAATGCGTAATGACAATTATCGAAGTTCCGTACTCTTGGTTGATATAAGACAGATAGCTCCATAGCTCATTTCTATTATCAGGATCAAGACCTGAAGTGGGTTCATCCATGAGGAGAACCTTTGGTTTATGTGCGAGCGCAATACCAATTGAAACTCTTCTCTGTTCTCCTCCACTAAGCTTTTTGGTTTGGTTGTTCCCTTTCTCCAGTATCCCAAAATCTCTCAGGAGGGTTTTGCCTCTCTGAATGAGCTGCCACTCTGGAATATCATATTGTTTTCCAAAGGCTATGATGTTCTCAAGAGGAGTGAAAGTTTCGTACATGTATGAAAGGTCCTGTGGACAATATCCAAAGAAATGTCTGACTTTCTGGGTCTGTCTTGAATCAATCCCTGCTATTCTTGCCACACCTGTGCTTGGAATGTCACCGATTAGCGCTTTCACAGTTGTTGATTTTCCTGCTCCAGACTCTCCAATAATGGCTAGCATTTCGCCCTCCCGTATTGAGAATGACACATTTTCTATGAGTTTCTTTCCACTCTTGATAGCCACTGTCAGATTTCTAGCTGCAATTACATCTCTATATTCAGGAGCTTGTTTCCAAGCAAAAGGCATGATGTAAACTTTGTTCGCTAGAATTGTGAGGTTTGGATTGTAACTTGGTCCGATCAGAAGCTGGGGTTGTGCAACCATGTAGATCTTAGGGTCTCCTACCTCTTCCTCAGGAGCGACTCGTATTTCAAGTGTTCCCTCTGGAAGAATCGGAGCGGGTCTTGTTGATGCACCAACAATCGATCCCTTGATCATAATCATGGTCTTATCAGAACCCCTTCTCCCCCACACTGTGCACTCAACCTCCTGACTTTTCATCTTTTCAAGATCTTTCACAGCCTGCTGGAGGTCACGTCCGTCGTAATACAGGTCGTCTGCCATATTTCTCTTCAAGTAGTTCTGGACCGTGATTTGTGTAGCTGCAACATCATCCTGACCTGACCCCTCGCCTCCCACTGTGAGTACTTTGTCAAGTTCTCCAGCTCGTTGCCTGCGCAAATCTTCCTCGACAAAAACAGCAATCTTACGTGTGAGGACACCTTTTTTGACTTTCAAGATTCGCCCTTTGAATTTCACGTCCTTACCAGTTGAGTTCAGCTTTCCTTCTACCTCACAATGTAATTCACGTGACTGTCGTGTTATGCACCAATCAACAGCTTCGCCTACTCGAGCTCCTGAGAAATATGCCTCTTCAACAAAGGCTGGCTTTTCCTCTTCAGGCAAATCCGTGCGATCCGTGTCCAACATCATCTTCAAAATCACCTAATCCAGTGTGGCTTTCCTTGAGAATATGAAAGTAGCAACCAAAATTGCGATGGCTGAGAACCCAAATAGAATTAGAATTCTATCAATTACCTGCAGTAGGGTAAGTCCCTTGAACGCGGTGTCAATCAGAAGGTTAAGTCCTTGATTCATCGGAAGTATGGAATCCAAGATTCCAACATCGATGAAAAAGCCTGAAAGAATCAAGGTGCCAAATAAAACGAATAGGAACATCTGATTTGCTTGTAGTCGCGTACCTGCAACAGATGAAATCAAAATTCCAGTGGCAGATCCAGTGAGCGAACTTAGACTCATAATTACAACTAGAGAAATGAAACTTGTATTTAGATTGAGATCAAATGCCAATACCCATAGTGTGACCAAGAGAAGTGACTGGAAGAAGCCAATAATTACATATCCAAATACCTTTGCTACTATTACTTCAAGCCTGTTGGTTGGTGTAAGTAGCATTCTTCGAAGGGGCACATCGCCAACAATTGATTGAGCGGATGTCATCGCAATTCCGAGATAACTCGAGAATATGACAATAAATCCCCCAAATACGCTTTCGAGATATCCCCCTTCAGGAGTGAACTCAATAATTACACCCGGAAACACCTCTGAGCGGATCCAGAGCTTTGATGCTCTGAACAAAATTGTTGCTGCTTGAATAACTCCTTGAATAGAAGCTGAAGCTAGGAAATCATTTCCATCATAATGAACCTCAATATATGTTGGCTCATTTATTGTGAGATTGGCCTCGAATCCATTTGGAATCACTATGTAGGCATCTATCAATTGGTCATACAATGCTCTGTACGCATCTACAGTCGAATTATACATCGTGATATTTGCGATTGCATCTAAGAAGGCAGTCAGATTCTCAGAGAGGTCTTCTCCATCATAGGTTCTTGTTGTGTCTAAGTCCACAATACCCAATAGTATACCACTTTCTGTGGTTGTTTCATTTCCTGCATCATCGCCGCCATCTATCGCACCACCGCCGCCAAATCCCATTCCTCCAACACTACTTGCTTCAGTAACATACCAGAGCATTCCGATAAGTGCCGCAGGAAGTAGGAAAATCAATAGGAGCGCGACTTTATCCTTGATTATTAGACGAAGTTCTTTCATCACCATGTTTCTGATGCGACGTGATGGTTTTGTAAGAACTTCAGCCATTTTGTTTCCCTCTTTTTTATGGTGGCA
The DNA here is from genome assembly GCA_002825515.1 of Candidatus Thorarchaeota archaeon MP11T_1. Next base: position 14,467 of record PJET01000045.1, read on the forward strand.
TTAGACTCAACTAAACTTTCTGCAAATTATACTTGACGAAGGCACCCTCTTGTTTAACTCTATTAAGGGTTTAGCACCTATCATCTAGTCCAGGTATGAGGGCTCAAGTCGTTTTTTCGTTAGTTGTCCTAAGGATATAAATAAAAAATAATAACTGTATACCCACTAGGAATAATTCTATACGAATACGCTCCCGAAGAGGTTCTTTGATTTGGTTATTGATGATTTTAGTCGTTTGCAGCGTTTCAGACGAATAGCTCAAAATTATGAAAGATCTCTCCCCAATACAGACATTCCTGTTGATGCCCAAATTGAACTACTTAGAGAGCGGCTAAATGCATCTGCGTATCTTGAAGCTGCACCATGGATGCTTCCATCATGGATAGACCTAGTCATGAAATCTATCGATAAGGATGAAATATTAGTCACAGAATTACCAAACGATTCATACCGAAACTGGTCATTGATAGGTGGTGTCGGTTCAAAGAAGTTCGGAATTTCTGACTCTCGGGGACTCGTTACTGCACTTCCAGGATGTGGCTCAGTGGATATTTGGGTTCTGGGAGCAAATGGTATCATTTTTCCTGCACTTATGGGTAAGGATGGACCACAGTTAAAACTGGTTTCAACGGAAGATCAACTCTACGAGTGGAAGACAGATGTTCAATCAATTGAATTCACTAGATTAATCTATCATGTGGAACAGCAAGGGGTAGAATTCCTATATAATGAAGTGATTTTGAAAAACATCGCTCTTGAGGAAGCCTCTATCACTTTCTATGCTGCTCTGAGACCTATGTCTGTTTTAGGTTTTGAACCAATTGAAACCCTTGAATTTGATGCGAACAACAATCAGATCTTTGCTAATGAACTCCCTGCGCTTCAGACCGAAACAACACCATCTGCGGTCTATCTGGCTGAAGCAAACGATCCAACTATCCCAGAAGTTATTCAGACTAACAAAACTCGTTATGACTACAAAATATCTTCTAAAGATGGATTTGGAACTGCCATTTTGAAATTCAACATCACTCTTTCGCCTGCAGGAACAAGGACAATTCTATTCAACTCGCCCCTAGAAGCGATTCCTGATAGAGCGTCCTTTGCCAAGTATAGACCTGACAACCATAATCGTGACCTATCTGTTGGGAAATGGTATTCCTTTAATGAAACGCGAGGTGAGGCATTCTTTCCTGATGAGGAACTAGATCAAGTACTTGCACAGGCTGCAGCTTCTCTAGCTATACAATCACAATCAGTCATATTTTCGGAGAATGCAGATAGTTTCTCTTCGTTGTTGAATTGGAAGGAACGAGTTCGAGTTTTAATTGCGCTGATTAAGTCTGGTGGTATTCATGTAGCCAACCAAATTGCATTTGAGTTATCAAAAGCCTATCAAAATTCAGAGGTTTCCATAGACCCCGCTATGTTCAGTAGCACTCTTTGGGTACTCCTAAAGATGCAAGACTATTCCATGCAAAAAGAATCATTGCAGTACATACACAAGTTCCTTGTTTATTTAGCAGAGAATGTGATCACATTGCTCGCTGCAGAGCACCCTCAGAACAAAAATGTTGAACAATTATCAAATGAGTTATCTGTCGACGAAACTGAAGATACACCTCTTGAACACTACAGTGTTTTGAATCCCTCAATGTTGAAGATCTTTAATGAATCACTATGGGATCTTGCAGCTCTCAAGGAAAGCTTGACATATTTTGCTTTGACTGAAGTCAGTCTGGCCACAAAAATCAAAGACAAGATTACCATTGTTGAAAATTTTGCCCAGGAGCAATTTCAAGAGATTCAGAACGCACGTTGGCCACGCCCAAACGACCCTGGGATGGTTGAAATTGATAGAGCTATACTTGACATTCTAACAAGCATCGTTCAACTCAGAATTAATGGGTTTGATAAAAAATACCTTAGATCATTATGCAAGAAGATTTCTGAAAGACGAATTGTACGAAACCTCTGGAAAACGCGAGGGTCTGAAGAGTCTTTCTCAAGTCATCTTTCACTGCGAATTGCGCAGTTTCATGTTTGGGACAAACAACGGGATACTGCAGAACCGCTCCTTCGTAGAGCTCTTGAATTTCTTTCAGAGGATTTTCTACTACCAGAATATGTAAACCCTAGAACCTTTGGAGGCGGTGGAGGAGCTGGCTCGAGTGTGTTAGCGGCTGCAGATATCATTCTTCTTCTAAGTGACATGCTTGTTCATGAGGACAACAACAATCTGGTCTTCTTAGCAGGAATACCCAGTGAATGGTACCAAGCAAGAAAACCCCTCAAAATCAAAGGACTTCCCACGAGATTTGGAAAAACTGGGATTGAAATAGGACAATCTGCGAATCAGCACCAAATTGAAACAGGGATGGAACTCCTTCCTGACGAGATTGAAGTCCATTTACCTAACACCGTTCCCCTACGGATGGTAAAAGCATATGGAGGGAGCATTGTGGACAGAGCAGTGAAATATCGATCTCCTCACCTAAAGCTAATTCCTTTATCGAATGATGTAGTTCTGACCTATCACCGATAGATAACAAAAACCAGCAATAGATGTGAAATGCATCCTATTATTAGCACTCGTGATGTCAGGGGTTTTACCACATGTCTATATTTCCTCCTGCTAATGCCCAAAATATGGCTCCCACACCAGAAGAATTACTTGCAGAAGCTACACGTTTCCATTCGCTGCAGATTACAAGAAATGTAGTTTTAAATTACAACACGTTCTGGTTTTTCATCATCGTGCCATTTCCAGACATCCAAAATACACCGGGTTTCTTTTGGAATTCCTTTTAGCTTCTGTCCTGCATAGATGTACGCGCCATCAACATACCGCTTTCCCTTCCTCTTGGGGAGTTTCTTGAGAAAATCAATGGCTGCGTTGTCGTATTCTCTAGCCACAATTATGGCTCTTGCTGGAAAGTAGGGTTGAGTTACCATCTCATCCTTTTGCATTGATAGGACCGCGAAGTTGTCCAGTGAGTCAATGAAGTCGATTACATGCACTCGACCAGCAGGACTGTCAATCACCTTGACGAAACTATAGTTTTCACCAAACTGTCCCCATGAATCCCCAGTATCGGAGTCTCTTCTTCCAGCGTCAATCAATAAATCCACAGAGCCTTGAGAACCATCTCGTTTCATTAAACTAGGTCTAATTGATACCTTGCCCTCATACTCTTCTTGAATGAATTCTGAAACTCTACTAATGAAAGGATTCTGAATCTTTCTTAGATATTGGTCAGCTATTTCAGCAAACTCACTATAGAGTGTGGATGACACCTCAGTGGTCAATCCACTCTCTTCAAAGCGTCTTCCCAACTCATTTGCTAAGGAATAGGCCTCTTGGTACTCTTTCTTCTTGGGAGCAATCAAAGCAGTAATGATTTGGTTTCTAGGTGCTAGATAGATCACTTTCTCTTCTGTTGTGAAGGATGAAAGACCTCCGAATTTTAATTCCCTAGTAAAGTGACCAATCGCAGCTATAAAGCTGG
>PJET01000015.1 GCA_002825515.1 Candidatus Thorarchaeota archaeon MP11T_1
GATGGGCTTACCGGAGTATTCGGCGGATAGCACAACTGAAAAAAACGGGAAGTCTTGTACCTGGGCCTGAGCACATCAGTTTCGAGGAAGCCCTCGAAGTGATAGTGGAGATGGTTAAAAATGAAGCGCTTGACTGAGCAGGATAGTACATGACCAAAGAAGAAAAAGACGAGTTGGTCGCCAAAGCATTGATGACCGAAGAGGGTAAGAAATCTCTTCGCCCAATCATCCAAGAAGCGGGCGCTATATTTGCTGATATGTGTCTGCCAGGATCTTTTGGATGGCATCTAGGACGAGCGGTAGCTGGTTTACCACCAAGGAGTAATTATGACGTGGAGAAATCCTAAGCTAACCCCGGAGTTCAAACAATGGCTCATGGATGAGATTGAGGCTGTTTGCAAATACAGGGACATCGCAAACTACGCCATTCATCACGGCCATTTCGATGTCGAGATTGAAATCCTAGTTCACAAAGATGACGAACCAGCCGTAGCGAACGCTCTGCCAGATATCATCGAGAAAATCAAAGAGAAGACAGATGCGCTAGCTCCGGTTGTCTACCTCAGTGGTCAGATGAACCCTGAGCTTGAGCAATACAAATGGAGTCAAGTATGATTACTAAGCGAAGATTGATATGGGTTTCAGCGGGGTTGCTTATCGCTGGAATGATTTGGAAAGCATACAAAATCTATACATCTGCCGAGGTCGTGGATGATGAGGAAGAAGATAAAAAAGATGAGGAGTAGATATGCGTCATTGTCATCATAGTGGATACAATACGGAGCCCAAGCCCGGTGATTTAGCTTTATGTGCCAAAGGATGTGTTGGGGTCATCACTGGAAAGAAAGGTGATAGGTATATCGGACTTCGTTTGCACAATCCTCCAGGGGGTTCTTGGTCAAGTAAGAAACCAAGAGTTGTTGGCAAGGTAGAAGATGTAGATGCCTTCGTATCCATTCTAAATCCATTCTATGAGAAGTGAACATGAATCGCGTAGAGCTGGTCAAAAAGAAGTTTCCTAAGCACATTACTGCTGCTTTGGCTATTGAAGATCCAAGCCGTGGCAAGAATAAGTATCTACTCTGGATTGCTCAGCAACTGAAAAAGGGACATAACTCCGCTGATATCTCAGCTTCAGTTCAGTTCTTCCACAGCAATCCCGATAGATTTGCACAAAAAGATATTCACAGATACCGGGATCTTAAAGAGCTTGAAGATCTCATCAAAGAGATGGGTCTCTCGCGCCGCAAGGAAAAGGAGAAAGATAAAGAAGGAGCGGTAAAAATCTTTGAAAATCCCGACTTTGTGTGCGTTCGAGTTGATGATAAACCAGCAATGATCACATATGGTGCGAATACTAAGTGGTGTACCACCATGAGAGATCAGCATTACTATGAGGATTACGTCACTCAGGGTAATGATTTCTACATTATCATCACTAAGAATCCTAAAGTTGTTCGCTCTTCTAAGTACGCTGTCGTTCGTAAAGGATTGTTAGAATTCCAAGTATATGACGCTCAGGATTCATATGAGCGTTCGTTTTCAGAGGAGGAAGAAGATTGTCTACGCGAAGTTGTTCAGGCAGTCGTAGCAGACAAACCGCCAAAGAATTATCTACGGCTGGTATGTGCTGGTGACATTCCTACTGACGAAGCTGCGCAATGGTTGAAGACCCAGAGCAAAGTGACCCAAAGATACGTTGAGGAGAAAAGACCCGACCTCCAGTTCCTGAGCAAAGATACCTCTGAACTGGTAGAACTCTTTGTTAATAACTGGCAACGCAGGCATATGGGTAAAATGGGTTACGCCAAGTTGCTAGAGATGGCAAAATACATAGCGGGCCACAAAGACAAGAAAAAATACTACGGTTTGAAGACTGATCTGGTAAAAAAGCTCGAAGGTAACGACAAGATGGTATTTGCCACAGACGCTGATGCCAGAATAAGAGCTATCGTTGCTGGTAATGTCTCAGTGGAAAAAGCAAAACGATTCTTCGATGACAGAGCATTGAGTGTATTTAAAGCCGCTGCCAGACTTGTAGATGCAGATTTCCTGTTCGATTTTGCTGAAAATACAAAATCGACACGGAAAAGAAAAGCAGCAAATGAGGTAATTATAGAGAGAATATCACAAGAAAAGGTGAGAGATTTTGTTCTCAATCAAACAAGGGATGTGGTAAGATCCCTAATGGATTGATCTGTCTTGAATCTTCATCTGACAAAATAGCAGAAGTCGAGAATCGTCTTGACTTTGTAAAAATACATGGTAGTAATTCGGGATGTGGTAATAATCCCGCATTCCTTCCATGGAAAGGGATGTTTATTGGTTGGCAGGTCTTTTAGAAGGTGAAGGATCCTTTTTAGCACCTGTACCATCCGCACCTAATCGTCCAATAATATCACTACAAATGACGGATTTAGATATTATGGATAGGGTTGCTGTTTTTTTTAATACTAAAGTATATAGAAGTAAAAAACAAAAAGAACATCACAAACAATCTTATTTTCTTCATATACGGGGTAAAAAAGCAGTTGAATGGATGAAAAAACTTTTTCCTTTAATGGGGAAAAGAAGGCAGAGCCAAATAATGAAAGCGATAGCTTTATATATTAGTACAAACAGAAATAGGAGACTCTCTAACCATGATGTAAAAAATATAAGACATGAATGCCAACTTGGAACTTCTATATCTTCATTATCGCGGCAATATGGAATAAGCAGGTATGCTATTAGACTTATCAGAGATAAGAAAACTTATTCCGATGTTGATTAGGGGCCTTGGTGAAATCGGGATCACGTAACACTGGCAGTGTTAAATAGCGAGTTCGAATCTCGCAGGCTCCACAATGAATTGGTTATCAAGCAAGTGTTTGAATTGTGGCCAAATAACGGAGAACTATTTGTTGAAAACTCTCGTGATAGAGAGAAAGATTTTATGGTGGCGGCTCGGATCGGAATTCAAATCTACCTGTCCTGAATGTGGGAGTGACAATCTCGAAGAGATTGGATACCACGTTGGACATGATGATAATGGGAAACCGGTGTATAGTCCTTATGTCCCAGATAACTACTGAAAATGACAGAAAGACCCCCACAGGTAACTGCTATCCATGAGGGGCTTTGTCGCATCCTACCATTAGCACCAACTATCATAGAGCTAGGGGCTAATACAGGACAAGATACAGAGCTGATCCTGAAGAGCTGTAAGGGCTCTTATAGGTATTTTGCTTTCGAACCAGATCCTCGTGCTCTGAAGGTATTGAAAGAACGGCAACTACCAATCCAGATAATTGAGTCAGCAATTGGCTCATTCAATGGTACAACGAAATTATACCACGGATATACTCAAGATGATCCTGATGACGTAGATTACACAGTCTACTCATCGATTCTGGAGCCCACCAAGTTTCTATTGCAACACGCAATTCATTTCTCGACCGAACATACGGTCAATGTTACTACTCTAGACGATTTTGCAGCACAGCAACAAATAGAACATATTGATTTCATGTGGGTCGACATCCAAGGATCAGAGTTCAATATGATTCAGGGAGGTCAACATACACTAAGTAATACTGATTGGTTGTATATTGAGGTAGCAAATCGTCCTAGATATGTAGGGGAAAGGGTCGAGGCTGAAGTTCTCGCAGCTTTACCAGGAAACTGGAAAATAAACAGGAGATACTCATATAAAGATATATTGTTGAGACGGTCATGAGCAACCACAAGAATTACAGGCGGGGTGAGGAAAAACGAACCGAGAATGGCCCAAGATGGGAGAATGGAAATCCTGGTAAAGGATGTAATAGTACCCATGTGGCGCGGGCCAGGAAAGCCTGGAAGGCAATTAAAAACAGATCATTTAGGAGAAATGGAAAGGTGTCTCCGAAATTTCGGGGAGCCAAGCCCATGGCTCCAATAGAAGATGGCGACGTAGCATAATGGTAGTGCAGCAGTTTCATAAGCTGTGTTGTGTGGGTTCGACTCCCACCGTCGCTACCGAACACATTCTAAAACATGGATAAGTGTCATAATTGTCGTAGTTTTGGTGGTCTAAATATGGATGCCATTCCACCACTTGGTGGTTATTGGTGTTTCGCAATGAAGCGTTATATGGTTGATACCAAGGCCGAGTGTCCTTTTTTCCAAGAAATGATTCCAGAGGGTGCTACATGTACCCACCCAGATATGACTGAATGCCATCCTGGTTGTGGGCATTTCTACTGTCCAGATTGCGGATTGACTTGGGATGACGGTGCAGCGAAATGATAGATGAACTAGTAGAAGGCACTGAGCTGTTAGATGGGACTGTAATGGTCCAGGTAAGATTTACTGTTGAACAGTATAAGTGGTTAAGAGATTTGGGAGAAGATTTACGCAGCGATTTCTCGGCTGCTGTTCAAACATGTGTCGATCCTAATATAGAGGCTCACCAAAAAGACAAGTATAACCCTGCAAGATATAGAATAATCGAAAACTTCAAAGGCTGGATGCAACGTTGCGATTGGAATGAAGCAAAAGAAACGCTGGAACAGTTGCAATTGATGTATCAGCAAGCAGAAATCAGGCATAAACTAATCAGAGGTGAATACGATAAGCAACGAAAAACTCCAAAGTACCTGATGTCTATTGATGGAAAAGAAAAATTCATGTCTATCGAAGATGCAGGCGCTATGTACGATAACGGATTTGTTCGTGTAGAGATTGTGGGTAAAGTGCTAGAGAGTGATGGTTCCAATGTCCGCGATATCACAGACAAGGAACGCAGAGAGATTCGTGAGATTGCAGATGAGTATAGTGCATCCAAATAGTTCCTTCATAGCCGCGCCGTTGGTGACGGCAAAGGAGGAACATGGCACATCACAAAAGAAGAAGACCAAAAAATAGAAGAGCGGGCTGCTTAATGTGCAAGCCCTGGAAAGCCAATGGAGCTAGTGATGGCTCGCGTTATTGGATTCCCAAAGTAGGTGGCCGGAACAACATCGCAGATAGATGGGCTTCCGGAAACAAGTTTAAACCTTCTGAAAAACGAAGGCTTCAAAGAGATAAATACGAAACGGAGAATTATGGATACTAGCTAGCAAGGTACCTTCTGAATAGGAGGTGCCTATGCAAAAATGCAAATGGTGCCAGCTCGCGCAGGAATTAAGCACAGACGCAAAGGGTACAATCCATGTATTCATGTGTCGTCCATGCTACCGAAGGATGCGCAAGCTGGAGACGTTCAAGAAAGAGCGTCGGCAGCAAAAAGCCAAATAAACATGGCATACCGAGACAGAAGATAAGAGAAGTCATATCTTCGTCTCGTTTTGGGGCTATGGTGAAGCTGGGATCACGCTACCCTTGCACGGTAGAATTACGAGTTCGAATCTCGTTAGCTCCACTATGAAGATTCTCTATCACGATATATTAATTTATCATGATGTACCCGGTCTATGCAGGTGTCTCGAAGCCACAGATAAGAGAGGACACACCCCTCTCAACGGTGGCTGTCATTCTTGGTCAATTATTGACTGAGGATACCCTTGACCGTTTTCGGGAGGAAGCCCAGAAGAGTACACTAGCTCAATCAGTCAAGGATGTGATTAGCAAGGAGTTTTACCAAGGTTGTAACATCCCGGAGGCAGTTCGATATATGCACAACCACCACATCAAGGAAGTCAGCCAGACTGGTTTTGTATTTGGTTGGATACTTCGACACAAAGCCCTTCGTGAAGAAAGAATGAGTTCGGGGCGGTAGCTCAATTGGGAGAGCGCCTGGGTCGCAACCAGGAGGTTGAGGGTTCGAGTCCCTTCCGCTCCACGGATATTAATCGTTAGAATATTAACGATTAATTATTAATCCTGTTGATAATCAATAAACGCCGGCTTGGTGATAACAGCAACATACCTGTTTCGTAATCAGGTGATATCAGTGCAATTCTGATAGCCGGCTCCACATACATATATGGACAAATTCTTTCTGTTCCTTGGCACTGTAGGGGCAGTTTGCTTTGCACTTTCGGGTGTTCCTCAAGCTATTAAATCATGGCGCGAAGGCCACTCAAAAGGAATTTCACATGGTACCATAATACTATGGCTTGTTGGCGAAGGTTGCATGCTCGCCTATGCTCTGTATTTCTATACTAGAGATATCATCTTAACAGCTAACTACACATTCAATTTTATGTTCGTGTCAGTTATTTTCAAGTACAAATACTGGCCTAGAATTAGAAAAACAGAAACTGTTCTTTTGCTAGAAAATACCTTACTATACCTCTATGGTATTTGGTTGGGATTTATGCTAAAGATGCACAAAGAAAAGAGAATAATCAATAAAGTAATTGTTGATGATATCATCTGTAACAAATGCGGCAACTCGCTTAAAGATAGATGCGACATGAATTACGAAGGATTGGTTGAAATTAGTTTCGATGGTGGTTATGCTTCCAAAATAGGTGATATGACCAGAGTCACTTTTTCCATGTGTGAAGATTGCTTAATCGAAATGTTCGAAGGTTTCGCAATCGAGCCCCACTATGGTGGGTATGAGATTGATGATGAAGAGGTCGAGGGTTACCCTTTCTCTTTGAAGGAAAATACGGATAATGAGGTATAAAGATAGGAAGTTTAGCAGAGGAGCTGGATAAAGACCAACGCCGAGACTCCTCACACAATGTGAGGTGAACATGGTAAATACGGTCAAACAAGCCATTATACATGTTGTAGCCAGTAAATTAAGAGAGTACTATTTAAGAGGCATTCGTGATGCCCGAATTGAGTTAAAAGAAGGCTCCATGCCCAGCTTCTTGGAAGGTTTTGACGCAGGCGATTTCGAACAGGCATATGATAAACATGTGTGGATAAAAGTCGCAGCGGATATTCTGGAATGTTGATATAATTGAGTAAGATGCCCGTATAGCACAACGGTGGTGCAGTACCTTGGTAAGGTAAAGGTTGACAGTTCGATTCTGTCTGCGGGCTCAATGGAAACTGTAAAAATCCCGTTATTGATTAATCGTCTTGCTCGTTTATGTAGACGGGGTGAGGAAATTAAAACGCTTGTCCGCGAATACGGACTTACCAAAGAAGAACAAGATTTGCTCAAAATGGTATTGGAGAGAGGTAAGTATGCTCAAGCCAGTCAAGAAAGCATTCCTAAGACATGATTTGTATGTATTAGAAGTAAATCATCTCATTGGTAAGGCTTTTCCCCTTGACCAGATCCCAGAGATAAAGCGTCGCAAACTAGCATCCGAGGGCGCACCATTCGTCTATTGTGAGACGGATCGTAAAGACGCTGGTATGGGTTGGTTCGCTGATGCGGGTAACGGAGTGTTCCGGGAAGGAAATGGCGGCTTTGGTAAGCTAGGTGAGGATTGGGCGAAAGAACATCTCATCAATGTTGAGCCCATCGTAGGAACAAAATTCAGAGATGCTTGGGATATCCATCCTGAGTTAGTGCGGAAGCAACATGGGATTATTCACTAGTGTCATCCATCCAGAAGATGGACATGAGCTTCAGATCAAGAGTGGTATTGATGACTGCGAAATCTACCACGTAGGTGATGAAGTACGTTGGTTCGTAGACAAGCGCTTCCCTAGAAATGGAAAACTTCTTGATGATGTATATGATTCACTCTCATCAAGAGGGCCTGATGATTGGGTTGTCATCAAAGACCACAAAGTCCATGCCGTAGTACCACGAACAGAGAACGGCTACGATGATTATCAATCTCTCCGTGAACAGTTTGGTATCGAGGATCTTCCGGATTCTGAATGGACAGAGGAAGGGTGGAAGTGGAAACGCGAACTGGAAGAGAGATGCCGCAAAGAGAATGAAGAGTTCGAGAAATCAATTGCACATCTTTCTCCCCGAGATCAATTAGGTATGCGCCTAGCTCGTCCTATCTCAAAACAATTGGGTTATGCGAGCATAGCTAGACAGGTTCTTAAAATAGAACCTCTGAGGTAGGTATGGAACTCAATATCAAGTTTGTTAATTTGACCTGTTCCTTTACTGGTGATGATCCGCCAAAACCCGGTCAAACATATGTAGATGCTAATGGAACTGAATGGTCAATTCGAGACGGCGTAACACGCGATGTTGTCCTGTCAGATAAACCTGTCTGGAATGTACCGATAGGAACTGCTACTTTAAGAAAAGGTCTCCCCATACCCCTTGTTCTGAAGCGTAAATATTCAGCGCAAGAGATTCGAAACGCAAGACAACTACTCCAGGATATAGGGTGTACCGAAGTTATCATCGGTCCAGATAACAAATGTTTATTTGTAGATGGTGATAAATATCCAAACCTCCAGATTCCTGACGAAGTTGATGGAATCCCAGTTGTCATCAATAGCGTCAATAGCAGACTTGAACAGCAAATAGTTCAGCTTATTAAATGGCGGGAAAGTTCGTCGGATCGTTATGGCGCTGATTTACTGGAGTTGGTGCTTACTGATTTATCTACCGATATCCACGAGAATCGGGTTCCTCGTGACCTGAGAAAAGCCCTTAGGATATTTCGTACTCTACCTTGGGTAAAACAGCGTAATCTCGTATTCCAACATGTGGACGCGGGCCCACTCTCTATGGGTGAACCAGAAGGGTACCGAGATCCACTACCGGAAAATGAATAAGTTTCCCAAAACTCCTCGGATTGTTGATGTTCTTCAACGAGAAGATGTGCACCGTGAATGGAAGCACCTTCACGTTGTAGTACAGGAGAAAATTGACGGAGCAAATGTTGGGATCTCGATCGATGAAGATGCCAACTTGCTATTGCAGAGCCGGGGACACTATCTACGCGGCGGGCCTAGAGAACGCCAGTTCGACTTGTTCAAGCAATGGGCTCACAAACATGCAGCCTATCTCTTTGAGGTTCTGACTGACCGGTATGTTCTCTTTGGTGAGTGGATGTATGCCAAGCACCACATTTTCTACGACGCTTTGGAACATTACTTCGTAGCGTACGACATGTATGATAAACGGCAGCAGAAATTCATCTCATCCACACGATTAAGGGTCAAACTAGCTGGCGGCCCAATCTGCTTGGTTCCCATCCTCCACGAGGCGAGGTTCGGCAAGATCAATAACTTCACGCAGTACATTGGTCCTTCGAAGTTCAAAACCCAGGAGTGGAAACAGAAACTGATAGAAACAGCTGGGGAAAAGGAGCTAGAGCACTCGGATATAACGGATTTGATGGAGGGGGTCTATGTCCGGATTGAGGATGATGATTGGACAATAGGGCGAATGAAGCATCCTCGGGAGGAGTTTTCGAAGGTACTTGAGGACGATTCCCACTGGATGACGCGCCCCATCATACAGAATCTATTGCGACCTGGAATAGTGATATAGACTCTGCTATGGGATATAGAAAACTGGAAAATGTTCTTGTATATGACCACTTGAAAGAGGGCGATGATCCCACTTACGATTGGGAAGAACCCTTTGACACATGGTACCTGGGTCTGGCTGGCGAGCTAGCTTCAGAAATCAAGTGCTCCAAAATTACTCTGCCGATGCTCTCTCGGGAACAGTATGATTGGCAGAAACGCCTGCAAGAAGCTTTGAGAGAAGCTATTTCCTTGCGGCCACAAAGGCATGTAGATAACTTTGCTGGCGCGTACCGTGATTTCTCAAAAGAGATGTTTAATAGAGGTATGGAGGATATAGAGGAGTCGTATACTGATAGCTACACGTGGTTCTCTAACTCCGACACACGAAAAGCTCTGAGAAAGCAGATCGAATACGGACACCACAGTCGCTACAAACCCTATCACTATGAAGTAGATCGTCGTGGTCTTGTATTGAAGCTACCTCCTAAGGTTATAGCTCTAGTGCCCCAGGACGATCATTTTGGTTGTTTAGCTATCAACGAGCAGTTCTTCAACTTCTTCTTCTTTCAGGACAACATCCATGTTTACTACTTGCGCGAACTGAAAATCGATGATGAGGCGGATAAAAAAGCTATTGCTGAAGCTCACGGGATTAAGAGCGGTTTTGTAAAGTTCGGTGATGATAACGAAGCGGCCGACGCATAACTTGGCATTGGGTTAATGATTTCGACCGTCTCTGTCGTAGGGGTGGATGACAGTATTTCCCCAGAAGATTTAACTGATATCTCTCAGAAATATCCGTTTGTAGAATGGGGGATTAACTTGTGCTCGAACATTGCGCAAAGGCCAGCTTTTCCTTCGGAAGAATGGCTAGAAGAGCTGTTATCTCAAGCAGATAGAATTCGTCTCCGAGGGATCTTGCACGAACGATGGGAACGTGATATACTGAGCGGAAGCTTATCTATTAAAGAAGAGAAACCTCGTCTTTGGGATGCACTCCGTAGAATACAAATAGATGTCAGGAATGGAAAACAGAACCTCATCGAGGCGTTGCAACTTATTCCTCACAAAGAGGTTATACTGACAACTGATGATCTGGAAGATGTTATCTCTGGCCTGCGGGTTAATGCTCATCCCCTATTTCCGAAAGACAAAGCATTCTGTTACCATGGATATTGCGGCTATTGTATAACTAGGGAAGATGTGGCACTGATCGATATTGCTGACGTGGATCATCCGTTCTGGATCAGCATTGATGGTTTCCGAGCCCAAGATGGCATAACCATGGATCTTTTTCAGGTCGAGCATTTTCTGGATTCAATGGAAGATCATGTAACCAGTGATAGCTGGTTTAAGGCTTTATTGGAAACAGAAGCTGTCAAAAAACGATTTTCAGATCACCCGTAAGGAATAATATGAAATGGAAGGTTGCTAAGTCCAAGATACATGGGAACGGAGTTTTTGCCGCTATAAACATTAAAAAGGGTGAGGATGTGGGAGTGGCAATGCCCATGGTCAAAGACACAGAACGTGAAAGGAAATTTCAGCGAAATACGTTCGGACTTCTAATTAATGATTCAACCAAGCCCAACGTCAAATGTGTAAAAGTTGGGAACGATTGGCATTTCATAAGTCTTCGTCCCATCGCAGAGAATGAAGAAATCGTAGTAAACTATCAGGATTATATAGAGAAGATTGATCTGGAGAGTTTTATTGCTGGAAAGAGAGTTTCTGTAGTATGAAGCTACTTGAGCAAGCCCGTAGTTTAGCACTAACGGGTAAGTGCGAAGAAGAAATCAAGCCCGTTGCCAGGGAACAGGTTCAGGCACTTACCACAAGAGAGCTGGGATTGTTACATGAGATTATGACAGGTCCTCATGTGACTTTGGCTGTAGTGACTCTCCAACAAGCGGGTTTTTTCGATTGGCTAATTCCTGAGATTAAAGAGAGTTTAGAACTGAAAAGTTCCAAGCAATTCAAACAGATTTGGCCTCATACTCTTGTAGTTCTCAATCAAACTCCCGCCAAACGTGCGGTCCGCTGGGCTGCATTGTTCCATGACCTGGGAAAGGCACAGGCATTCTCAATCAAAGACAAGAAAGTCACTTTCCATCACCACGAGAAAATCAGCGCAAAGATTTTCGATAAGTTTGCTCGAAAAGTACAGATTTTCGGAAGGGGACAAAGAAACCGAATTCATTTTTTGATAAGTAATTTGGGATATATCGAGGGATACGAGAAGAATTGGACCGATAGTGCTGTTCGGCGATTCGCACGGGAGGCTGATATTTATCTCGAAGACCTCTTGTCACTTTCCGAAGCAGATATTACAACCAAGAGTGACAAGAAGAAAGAACGCATCCTCAAGAGAATCGCTGAACTGAGAGCCCGGATTGTTGAAATCCAAGAGAAGGACTCTAAACAAAGCCTTCTTCCCAAAGGACTGGGAAATGAGATTTCGGCCCAGTTGGGCGTTCCTATCGGTCCGGAGATTGGTAGGATTAGAAAAGAATTGGAAAGGAAAATTGAGTCTGGGGAATTATCCCCAAATGGAGAATTCGATTATTATATTGATTACTTGAAGAGAAACCCAGTCGAGACTGCCAATACTTCGACATAAAAATACTACGCGGGAGTAATTCAATGGTAGAATGCCAGCCTTCCAAGCTGGACGTTGAGGGTTCGAGTCCCTTCTTCCGCTCCGAAGGTCAGTAAGCGGTTAGGGCCAGATAGGACTGCTGCCAAGAGCCTCTGGCCACCTTCGATTTTGCGGGCGTAATTCAGTGGTAGAATGTCTGCTTGCCAAGCAGAATGTCATGGGTTCGAATCCCATCGTCCGCTCCATTATTGATAACGTTCGGGGGAATGGGCATATTTTAGATCCTATCAGAGGGTTTTACTCGCCCTATGGACAATAAAAGAGTCTCTAAAGCAGAAAATAATTTTGTCACTTTACTTAAAGAGGTTAGCGAATATTGCTCAACCAAGGCTATTGCCATTCAATGCCTGGTACCTTCTAAAGCGGTGGAAGCCTGGCTGAAAGGCAAACTTCCACCTAAATCGATTATGCCAGTTCTTAACACAGCCTTACGGCATTTGCAGAGGTATCATGGGCAGTGGGAACCAGAGAAAACTCAAGAAAGTGATTAAAGCTTGGCACGACTCACAAAATACTAATTATTGGTTTATTGAACTCGAATGTGGTCATGTCCTTCACAGGCCAATACCTGAGCCGTTTTTACCCACTCAAAAAGCAGTTTGTGAATACTGTATAGAGAGTTCAGAACCCGATCACACTATACCGGAAAGTATAAAATGAAACCGCACAGTAACTAGTCCTCGTATGGTGGTTCAACTTCCTGCTGCCATATTGGGACATTTGAAATATGAGGAGCAGGAAGATGGATAGGTTATTTGAAATGGCCCGTAAGTACGCTACAGCTGCGACTCCGCTTAGAGAAGCGGTTTGCCTCCTTGCGCTGCAAGATAATCTCGTTCTTGCTGTTGCCCGTCGAGGAACGAAAAATCAATGGGGCTTGCCAGGAGGAAAAGTAGATCCCGGCGAAGATCATATTGATGCCCTGATCCGTGAGGTTTGGGAAGAAGCTAAAATCAGTGTTGATAAAGATAAGTTAAAACCAGTCTTCGAACGTTTTGATCCGCCATTTCATGTTACTACTTTCTTGTACGATGGCGCTATGAATGATATACCAGCACAAGGAGATGCTGGCCCGGCTGGTTGGGTCAGTTGGGATCAACTTCTTTCAGGGCCTTTTGGCGAATACAATGCACGATTGAAGAACAAATTGGGCCTGTGAATATTACCGGATAGTATCATGGATAACTATCTCGTAGATGGATTTCTGAAGGTCGCTGGTACAGGGTCTAAAACCGCGCAACAGAAGATGGATGATGAAGCTTGTAAGCTTATGTCGGTATACGTGGCTTTTACCAGAGCAATCTATCTTCTTCATCAAGAAAATCACTGGCAAGCCCAAGACTATGGTCACCATCTTCTGTTTCAAAGGCTTTATGAAGAAGCTTCAGAGGTTCAGGACGATGCCGCCGAGCGCACGATGGGCCTGTGCGGAGAACTCTTGCTGGAAGGTGCAGAATCTGTTATAGCGAAGCGATTCGCAGCAAAAGCTCCAGGGCTTATTGAGTGTCTTGAATCATCTCTTTTAATCGAGAAAGCTTTCCAAGAACTATGTATGGATACATATAAAACATTGAAGGAGAAAGATATGATGACACTGGGTCTTGATGACATGATTATGTCACAAGCCGGCATTGGTGAAACTCATATTTATCTACTTCAACAAGCACTCAAGGGACTTGAGTAAAGGAGGTTGTTTCTATGACGTAAATATGCACAGAAACAACTATGTACCTACAATCATTGAAAAATCCGCACGTCGTGCAACCCGTATGGTTTGCGGCGGCGAGCGTTCTATGAGATACTACAAGAAGGCAGCTCACCGGGCTTACCGTCATCGGATGAACATACATTTGCATGACATTGCTGTCGGCAATGTTGATCCAGAGGAATATGATGATAGTGCTCCTTACAGTTGCCGATGCACTGCTTGGGATATTTGTTAATGACTGAAAATGGAAGGACAAGCCGAAAGCTGGCGAAGGCACCTGTCTCGAAAACAGGCGAACCGAAAGGTCTTGAGGGTTCGACCCCCTCTCCTTCCGCACAATTAATTGAACAGGGTAACTCTATCGGAGCAACTCACCTCATCATTGTGTGTAACGATCAAGAAACTTACCCCGTTTATGTCATGCCAGAGAATAATCTTCAGCGTATCTGTGAACGTCTAAAACCACAGATAATCCAGCAAATTATTTCTCTAAAAACTTAATATTTTCAGTAACTTACTTGTGGTAGAAAGTGATGAAAAAACCGTTCGGATCAGGTCATATTGTTATATGATCTAGTACGGTGTTGATGCCGTAAATTTCGCCCTATCCATCGCTCTGTTTGAGCTTATTTTTCGGGGCAAGAGAGGTTAACATGGCAGCTAGAAAAGCAACAGTAAAGCGTAGTGCGCGCAAATCCGTAGACGATGTGACCGGTTCCGTGCTTAGTGCACAGCCTGAAGATGAAAAGACCAAGCAGGTCCGAACGGCACGTAAGGCTAAAGCAATAGCAGATTCAGCAGAGGTAACGATTGAGAGAGTCACTCAAAGTCTTACCAAGGCTGGTTTGGATATCACTAAGACACTCAATGGTGTGAGAGATTTGTTTGAGAGCGAGATCTCTGCACTTGACACCATCAAGGAAGCTATTGCGGCCAAGCAAGAAGAACTTGAAGAACTCTTTGATAAAGAGGTTATAGCTACATCATTGCGGGATCTTGTTCTTCAGTATGAGACGCATAAGAACGAGTGGGATAAGAATATGGAAGAGACTCGGCAGTCCTGGTTGAGGGAACAAGCCGAGCATAGAGCGCAAGTTCAGGAGCGTGATGAGCGTTTGCGAAGAGAGCGTGAACGCGAACAGGAAGAATACGAGTACAATCGTAACGTGACTCGTAGGAATGAGGAAGAGGCTTGGAAAGCCCAGTCAGCCCGTCGAGCACTTGAGCAGAAGCAAACCGAAGAGGCTCTAGAGAAGACCTGGAGAGAAAGAGAAGAAGCTCTCAAGAAGGCTGAAGCTGAGGTTAAAGCAGCGAAGGAGAAACTAGATAATTTCGATAATATAGTTCAAGCTGATGTCGATAAGCATGTGACCGTCTTGACTAGTCAGTTGAAGGATAAGTTCGATAACGAAGCGAAGATTACTGAGCTTAAATTCGAGTCTGAAAGGAAACTCTTGGAACATGATAATCAGGTTTTGAAGAGTTTGGTGCAAAATAAAGAAACTGAAATTGGGAAGCTCCGACTCGCATTGGATAAGAAGGATAGCGAGGTCAAGGAAGTGGCTGTGGCAGCAATGAATGCACAATCCGGTCAGAAGGCGCTAGACGCGGTACAACAGACCGTCCAGAGCCAGGGCTCGGGAAAAGGCCGTTGACAAACCAGCTCCAATGAGCTAAGACGGTAATCGCACTATCAGCGTGCAACCAACCGGGTTAGGTCAATAGGCTGCGGGGCCGAGTTGACTTAGCCCGGTTTTTTATTGTCGAGAACTCTACTTGGTCCGGCGTAATTTGTACTCATGAAGTGCAAAAAGATCTATCTCGGACAAAAAATAACTCAGGATGACTGGGATTATGGGATTGGCAGTATTTATCTTGCAGGTTCTAGACATCCCACAGGAAAATCTTGGAGATTAGAAGCTATCAAGAAAATTGAGGACACTAATTCTCCAATTTGCTTACTCATTCCCGAAACCAAGGAACAGCTAAAAACTGGGTACAACAAATTTCAGCTTGCTAAAGAGTTTGAATGGCAGCGCATGGCAATGTCACTTGCTAGCGCTATAATGTTCTGGTATCCTGATGGAGTTTGTAGCCCTCAAAGTTATGTGGAATTCGGAGCGTGGCACAAAGTAGAGCGAATATTTTTGGGTAGAGAGCATGGTCACGAGTATCTTAATTGGCTTCTATTGACTGAACAAAAGCTGTATCCAGCGGAAAATCTGGACCAATTGATAGAAATGGTAATTCACTGGTTGAGGGAATAGTTTAACATAGACGTATGGATAAACGTCTAACTGAATTTGCCGAAACCTTTCACCGTCTTGCTACCCAGGACAAGACTGCCAAGACTATTGTGGGTGATGAAGCTATCAATAGATTGCGTTCAGCTGTTTTGGCAATTGAGAAAGAGTTAGGTATTACCGTAAATTCTCCAGATCAAGGAAGGTCTAACCGATAGCTGGCGACGAGCGTTTCAAAAACTTGTGAACAGCATTATCACTTACTCCAAGTTTCTTCCCGGTTCCAACATAACCATACTTATCAACCATCTTCCTTACATTTATAGGATTTGGCCATTTGATTTTGGTTGGTCGTTGTTTTGATTGTTTAGGTTTTGGGTTAGCTTTGCGATTTGTAATATGACAATCCCAACATAGTTTTCTATTCGCTCGGCCTTTAACCATAACAGAACTACAACCGGGGCAAGTTCTTTTTTCAGGTTTTATCTTAACATTCTTGCCACAAAAAGTACTAGTTTGACTGTGACAATTTGGACACATCAACCTTAGGTTTTCCAATCTATTATCGTGCCGGTCCCCATTTTTGTGATCTAGTTGTAGGGTTAATGGTTTCCCTCGCCATTTACTCAGGCCACATTCATCGCATTTGTACTTAACCAATCCAGCATTCAATAACCTATCTTTTAAATTGCCATTATTGGTGTATGTACTATTTTTGACCAGAATTTCGTTAAGACTATATTTTTGACTATTGCTATTTCCCAGCATAAAACCAGTAAAATGTTTGATATCCAATCCTGCCGCTACAATTTCCCTTTTTATCAAATCTCTGTACCCTTTTCCGTCATTGTGTAACAATTCTCTTGCAACACCGGATATTGTTGTATTGTGAGCGACAGCTTTTTCAAGATCACTTCTAGAAAACATCGAACCTCCAATATCTGATTGTGTCCAGTAACATACAGACATATTGGTAGGTTCGGATGGAGAGTAAACCGAATAGGATTTGGCTCTGCTTGGAAAGCAGATGGCAGTCAACGCTGTGTGGGTCGGGACCACTGCTCTCCGCCATGGACCTAGATAGAGATACTCTGAGGTCGAAAAAAGAGATAGAAAACCCGACCCCTAGCAAACGTGTAGCTATCATCAACGCGCGTACGGAGCGGCTTAAGCTTTGGGGTAGCATCGTAGGTATTATTGCTGCCATCGTCACATCTTCCTTAGCTTACTTCAAACCTGAAGAAGACGAAGGTGCACGAGATGTCTATAAAGAACTCTCGGCAGCTGTAGGTAAAATCTCTGAAAACCAAGTTGAACTACATAAAGATGTAGCAGCTATGCGTGGCTATCTCAGAGGACGATACGCAGCTGAGAGGAGAGTTGTAGAAGAAATAAAACAAGAGGAAGAAAAACCCGCTCCAGTTGCTGCTCGACCACGACTAAGAGTAGGGGGAGGTCTTGGATTTGGAATTGGAGCTGGTGCCTCAAAACCCTCTGCTCCTTCATCTGGATCAGTAATTGTTATACCTGACGATTTACAGGAAGCAGCACCCCCTGTTGCCCAGGCTCAGGAACCTGCGCCTTACAAACCTCCGCCCGTAGATTCCGTTGTAAAGAAGTAGTTGACAGCTAGCCCTTGATTTGGTATTCTGCTCTAGGAGAAAAGTATGTCCGACGAAGAGTACGAAGATTACACTGACCGTAGAGAGAAGGAATTCTACTCTAAATACCCTCTCATCTTTCCAAGAAACCCAATTTGTGGCTTTCACTGCGGATATGGGTGGTGGCCATTACTCGATCAACTGTGCACCGATCTTACCAGGGAATTGGAAGAGAATGCATCCGAAGAGCTTCTCCAGAACTTTGCCGTCGATCAGATCAAAGAGAAGTTTGGTGGTCTGCGCTTCTATGTGAGCGCAGCAAATGATGCCATAAACAACCTCATCCATGAAGCTGAGAGAAAGAGTTTCACCATTTGTGAGGATTGTGGTGCCCCAGGTAAGGTGCGGAATACCAGCTGGCGCAAAACACGCTGCGATAAGTGCCACGAAGAGTTCCTATCAAAAAGACACGTTCTTGACATATCTGTCCAGATGGCGCAGTTATGGAAATCACTTGGTGGGCATTTCTCAGGCGAGCGTGATATGACCCAAGGATGGTGCGCTAAGCTGCGCTCCCTCCTTGAGGATAGACGAATCACTCAATTCGGCTTCACACCAGGACCGGAGTTCAATAGCCTATCCTTGGAAGAAGCTGCTAAGGCTATATTTGAATTTCTTCATGCTCCTTATGAGGATATCACCGGTCAGGAATTCTGAGGATAATCTACCATTGATCCATGACCACGAAGCAGACACGTTCCAAAGGCCACCGTCGAGATCGGCGCAGGGCCAAGGCGAGCAATTGGACTCGACAGGGAAAG
>PJET01000132.1 GCA_002825515.1 Candidatus Thorarchaeota archaeon MP11T_1
AAACCTTTTGCTTATAGAATGCAGAAGCTATCTCATTTAGCGTGATATCAATACTTGCGCTGTCCCAAAACAGAGTCCAACCATCAAGTATAGCATAGAGAGATTGAGTTGCCATTGTGAAACAAAAATTCGCATGATTCATACTGAATAAAAACTTGGCTGGAGATACATTTCTACCAAACTATTCCAAGATCTTTTAGGGCGCGATGAATTAGACGCATGCTCAGAAGCTGTTTGCAGGTCCCGCATGCGAATGTATCGGAGCCTTGCCAAGCAACACCGCTACTAAAATCAATAATGTTACCGCATGCAGTACATCTTATTCGTTTGCTCTGTGGTGAGGAGAGGAATTTTTTTGTTATAGATTCAAAAGCTATGTGTGGTTCTTTGATTGGATTCTTATCATCATATCTAGCAGACCGAACTTTAGTTAGTTCCATTCGTATTCACCACATTGTCCTATAGATTTCGAGAATTACTATAAGACCTTGCAATATGTGATGAAAAATCAAGAATTATCTCAAAAAGAAAGAGAGGGAAAGGGAGGAAATCCTCCCTTTCAAGTCCTTCATGCTATTATTGCTCGAATTTACTGGCTATTTTGCCCATTCCATAGATGAATACAATGATTAATAGAATGGCCCCAAGGTTGGAATAACCTAAATTAAACAGATCTGCAAAGAACTGTATAGATCCAGATGCAAACGGAACTGTCGCAGCCCAAGGATTAGTCCAGACAAATCCTGTGGATATGTAGGATGTTGCGTTGAATAGAATGCCAATCAGGAATGTTAACACCATTAACATGTAGAAGATTTTCGCAAGGTCTCCGAAGAAACTACCTACCTTCTCTCCCGTATACATCTTGATGATATTGAAAAGACCATAGCACATGAGTGTGAATGCAAATGCAATCATTATTCCTCCACCCATGTAAATGAATTGAGGCATAATATGGTTAGCACTCTGGTCTCCAATCATTGCATCCAAATTACCACCAGCAAATAGGACTACAGCTAGAATGAGGAACAGTCCTTTTAGTAAATGAAATAGATTCTTCACGAGATCCCAATTTCCGACTCTGTTCTCAATGAAGGGTGCTATAAAGAATAGCAGACCAGTAAGAAGGACCAATATAGCTGCTCCAATTTGAAGAGCATCTAATGCCATCCAGATTATGGAATTGAGAATCAAGGATAATCCAAGGCAAAGCCAAGCTGTGTTTTCCTTTCCTATAGCGTAGTACATCGGGAACAAGAGCCCGATTACTAGTGTAAAGTAGTATACCCAAGTCAAACCTGCATTAACCAATACTGCTCCTGACAAATATGTCCAGGGGAAGTAAATTAGGAAGAAAAGTGCTAATGCAATAGCCGACAGGTATTGGATTAGTGTTTTGAAATCATATTCACTCAATTTCATTCACTCCTTAGCCCGAAGGCTCACGCAGTGTCCATTAATGGGCACAAGGTAGTATAAATCGGTGTTGATTTCAAGAAATAGAGTTCGACAAAAGCCGAATTTGATGTGTGAAAAACGAGATTTAGCATCCCAGTTCAACATCTATTGGCGCGGTTCAAGTTGTAGAACAATTTGTTCAATGATTAGAATAATGATTAAGGAAACTATGTGATTTTGTTGTGGGTTGAAGTGTGGAAGAATAAAATTCCACATGTGTATTGAGGAGCACAGGCGGAGGTTTATACAACCTGCACCATACCGTTGCGGGGAGTGGATTGCTTGAGCGAGAGAGATCGTGTATCAGTACTACTTATACTGTTAGTAATCCTTCTGGGAGCTTCATTATTCCAGAATCAGATATCACTCGACCCCACATCACAAAGTTCCAAGACTTTGTCAGATGGTGGTAAGGTAGAACCTTTCGAGGTTTCGATACAAGGAAGTATCGTAGACAACTATGCTGACATAAGCTATCGATTATTGTATGATAATATTGGCTCACCAACTGATAGTGAGATTGAATGGTTCTTAGGTCTTCAATCAGGACTTCGATTGAGTAATATCTCAGTTGAGCTAGGATCCAAGATCTATTGGGGAAGAGTGCTTCCAGAAACCCAAGCTATTGACCTCTACGATGAAAGTGTTGAAGCAAACAAGAGTGCAGTTTTGGTGCAGAGGTATGAGGATGGATACGCAATAAAAATGAATGTCGAAAGTGGAGCAGAGGTCATCCTCTCTGTTTATGTTGAAGGGCTTCTAACGCGTCACTCTGGATTATATTCATTGGGTTTACCTGTTGGAAGAAATGGAATCGAGAACACTGGTTTTTCATTCAGTCTCGAGATTATCTCGAATTTTGCCCCAGTTACTGGTTTCTCTCTACGAGGGTTACCAAATATTGTAGCATCAGATTTGCCCCATGGCATCAGGTTGGAATACACGGCTAATGAATTAACGATAGAGGAAAGAATTGAAGTAGTTTACACTTTAGACAGGCAAACTGGAGGGGCACAGCTTTTAGCCTATAACAATGGATCAGAAAACTTCTTTGTTTACCTACTGGCACCAAGCATAGTTGAAGATGTTGAGAGTGCAAGAAGACAGTATGTGTTTGTTTTAGATAGGTCCGGCTCGATGAGTGGAATAAAGATTCAGCAAGCAAAGATTGCATTCAACACAATGATTGGAGGCTTGAGAACTATAGATACTTTCAATGTAATCGCTTTTGACCATGAAATCTTAACACTCTGGGATGAACCTCATTCTGGAAGTACATCCAATATTGAACAAGCACAAAATTGGATCAGCTCAATCTCTGCAAGAGGATCAACAAATTTCCATGGTGCTGCTATTAAGGGGCTGGAAACCTTCACAGAAGGAGCGAATGCAAAGGCTATGTTGATACTCTCGGATGGATTGCCGACAGCTGGAGAGATCCAAACACCTTCAGGTATATTGTCTGCAATCTCAGAATCAAACACACTTGACATTTCAATCGCGACTGTTGCTTTTGGATCTGATTCCGACGAGAATCTCTTGGCAAATATAGCAACCCAAAACAATGGATTCTTTGTGTTTATCGAACCAGGTGAAGATGCAAGCACTGAGCTGCTTGATTTCTATCGAATCTTCTCAACACCCATAGCAGATGATTATGAGATTGATTTCAGTGGAGCACTTGAAGTCATCTCACTTTCACCTCTGAGGGAATCTGCATTCTTTAACGGAACAGAGATTGTTGTTTCTGGACGATATATGGAGGAATTGACTGTCACAACTTCAATCGATTATATCACAGGCACAGAAACCTACACTAATACCATAGGAAGTGCTACCCAGGAGTATAAACATATAGAGTTCATTTGGGCTCAACAGAGAATCAATTATTTGCTAAAACTAATTGGGATTTATGGAGAGAATGAAACCTTAAGGAATCAAATCACGAGAATTGGAATGGAATATGGGATAGCTGTAGGTGGATACACTGCAATGGTGCTTACAGCGTATGATGCATCGTCATTAGAGGAAGATCCTGTTGGTGATTACACGTATCCTTCAGCACCACCACCAGCAGCTACTAATATTCCAACACAAGCGGCTCCGCCACCAGCAGCATTTGACGCTACACTTAGCATATCTTCTTCATCAATACTCTTTGGAGCCTTTGGCTTAGTTGTAATTGTTCTCCTAGTTTCACGAAACCGGAGGCGGTAGAACCCACATGCACCGAGTCAGAGCAGAGAGAGTTTGGTCCAACTACTCTGCTCTGGCTCACCTTCTTTCCATTACTTTCATGCAAAGAATGTTAGTTGAAATTGGTACATAACCCAGATTCCAACAAAGAAGAACATAACTGACATCACAATGTAGATTGCAGAGGATATTCGACCTTTCAATGCAAGAAAAGTCACCCATGAGGACAGCATGATTCTAGGTGAAGCAATACCAGAGATGCCTTCCATACTCAAGGTAATCCACATAAATAAGACTCCATATATTCCAAGCTCTACATCATCCTTTAGAAGAAAAAGAGTGAGGACAAAAAATGGGATTGTGAACATATACCTCAGTAACATAAGAAGTATCGGTTCAACACCCGGATTATTTTGAGTGAAGTAACCTTCAAAGAACCACCTAAACTGATGATAGGGAGTTGCCAGGGAATCCCCAAACCATCCATGCGCATCGAAAGCTGCAAAAAAGCTTCCTGTCAATGATTGCAAATAGAAGAAGAATGTCACGACAGAAACCACAGGAATGATGAACCAGAGAAGTCTGATATCGAATGCTTTCAGAATGGACTTTTCTTCTTTTGACTTTTTAATTAGATTTGACACAATGATCATACCATATACCAAGAAGAGCAGGCCGGAAATATATCGAGTGAGAATGGATAATGTCGTAAATATTGCGCAAGGGAAGTATTGCTCCTTTTTAAAAAAGTACCAAGAAGTTATTGCAAAGAATAAGAAAGGAGCTTCGGAATAAGCCAGAGTTCCATAGGCGAGATAAATTGGGAATATTCCAAAGACTAAGGCAATTAAACATGATTCCTGATACTCCATGTAGATTCGTGCTACTTTGTAGATTGCGACTATTGATAGGAAATAGAATGTATTCGAAACAACGACACCTGCCAAGTACAGATTTCCCAAAGCTTGCCAAACTATTGAAACCATCCAAGGATATACAGGTGCGAATGCAAACAGGAGATCACTTTCAACACCAGAAGGATAACCATTTCTCGCAATTTCAAGAAAGTGAGTTGAATCCCAACGATTTGCTAGAGCGAGGAGCAACTCCGGGGTTTCAGATATATCTGAAGGATCATACGGGTTGATGTATAGGAAAGGTATCAGGTCTTCGAGTATCATCCAATCAAGACACGCAATTAGCAAAACTTTGGCGATTGCCAATGATATCAATACTGCTAGAAGGAGAAAGGGAATTCTGGAGGAGATGAGTAATTCTTCCAACCGGTTCCAAATGTGCTTGAGTAACAAGATTCTTGAAGACGCCCTAGATTGTTCAATATCAGGCGATTTTTCCCCGTTCGTGTTACTCAATCTCAAACCCTCAATGAAGTTTGTTTGAACCGTCAAAGATACACTCAATGGTATATATCTGTCCCTTCCAGTAGCAAGTGACCTCTCTGAATTTCAGGGTTATCCTATTCATTAGTGAATATTGAATAGCTGGCAAATCTATGAGAGTAATTCACGCAAATCAAACATTGACTCACTGATTAAAGGAAGACTGAATACGCACCGAATACTCATTGATACTTGATTGACATGAGGACTGTCTTATTAGGTACTGGTACTTCATATCCTGACCCAAAACGCGTTCAGTCTGGGATTCTAGTCGAAAACGGAGATTACAAGATTCTCCTTGATATTGGCTCGGGAGTTCTTCATCGATTGACTCAACTGGAGATAGATATCAGGACTATTGACTCAATCTTCATCAGTCATTTCCATATTGATCATTGTTCTGATTTTCTCCCATTATGTCAAAGTTTGTGGTTATCAGGATATGAAAAGACTCTCAACCTTTTTGCCCCACCGATAGTAAGAGATTGGTCCAGAGGTGTTTTTGATATATCTTTCAAATATCTGAGAGATAGAATCCTCATTCAAATAACTCCACTCTCTGAGAACCATGTAGTTCCTTTAGGCGACTTTGTAGTCACTGTCACTCCAACCCTTCATGGTAACAATGATACACGTGCATTCAGAGTTGATTATGAAGGAAAAAGTCTGACATACACTTCAGACACATCTCCATGTCGAGATATCATAGATTTAGCAAAGGGAACTGATATTTTGATACATGAATGCAATTGGCTTGATGGAGCTCATCCGGAAGGTGTACATACTAGTCCCAGCGAGATTGCCAATATAGCAGAGGAAATCAATCCTTCAAAGATCGTTTTGACACATTTATCACCAGATGTGGTTGCGAACAAAGAGAAAGTAATTGAGATTGTGAGCAGAAGAACGACTGCAGAGGTCATTATTGGAGAAGACCTCATGACCATAGGCTTCTGAACTTATGGATATTGAAAACCTGTCCTTCTTGGTCCATACATCCTTTTAATATTAGCAATACCAAAGGTTCCTCCTAAAATATAGAGAGGAGACCATGTTGCTAGTTCTGTGATCTCAGGTAAAATTGGAGGAGGCAGACCAATGCTTAGTGCAATACCATTGACTGTTAAAACTATGAAGAAAATTATTGAATAGCCAAGATTTACAACCGCAGCCTTTCTGGCAAAAGAAACTTCATAGGTTTTTACTATATGATGTGTGTCTCGGATAAGAAGGATGACAAAGAACATTGTAAACGCAATTAAAGCCGGATAAGAGAAAAGCCAGAAGAGAATGTAGCCAACAAGAACGAGTCCAGCATAAATCGCATATGTAGCAAGTGGATTGAATGGGCGCCCTAAAGGTGGAATAGGTTTTTTGACTTCTTCCTTTGGCGGCTCTTCATTCATCAAAACCCACGCTTCCTCATAGCCTCAAGTTCATATAACTGAGTGCTTAGGAGCAAAAGTTTGTTGATTATATATGTGGAAACCTTGCCATGTCAATGTTTAAAACATATGAGGACTCTATCAAGACAGAACTCGAAACAACATAACCGAGTCGATGAATTATGGCCGACGCAATTGAATGGACTAATGCCAGCCCCGAACATATCGTCTGGCGTTATCCAGATAACAGAATTGATTGGGGCTCACAGTTAATTGTAATGGAGAACCAAGCTGCTATCTTCTACCGAGACGGAAAAGCTTTGGACACATTCCTCGCTGGCCGCCACAAACTGACCACGAGTAGCATGCCAGGTCTAGTTGGCTGGTTGCAGAAGAAGATCAAAGGCGATATCTTTGAAGCCACCTGTGTCTTTATCTCAAGAGGACAATTCCAAGGTAAGTACGGAGGCAGAGGACAAACAAGTGATTTGGCTCCTCTAATGTTCCATGGAAACTTCTGGTTCCGTGTAAAGGAACCCAACGTTTTCGTTCAGGAGGTTGTCGGAAATCAAAATGCTTTCAGTACAAAGAAGGTAAATGATTTCCTACGCTCGTTCATGAATGAGCGAATCATTGATGAGTTCGCCCACTATGACCTTCAAGCTGTTTTCACACAGCTTGATGAGACCTCTCTCAAGGTCAAGACCAAGGTTCGCATGAACTTTGAAAGAATTGGTCTAGAGCTCGTTGATTTGAAGTTTGAAGGAATCGATACCACAGAGAAATACAGAGAGAGACTCTTCTGGTTGAAGACTGGTGGTGTCAGCGGACAGCAAGTCATGGGTGCTGAAACAGTCAAGTCCTCAGCAGAATCACTTGGAAAGAGTCCGGGTGCGGGCTTTGGCGCTGGCATGGGATTCATGGGAGCTGCTGCAGGCATGATGCAGGGCGGTCAACAGGGAGGACCAGCTGGAACTCCAGCAGGTGCTAAATTCTGTGCAAACTGTGGAACAGCCCTCAATGGAGCGAAGTTCTGTCCGAACTGTGGTTCCAAAGTAGGATAATACTAACAATGGTTGGGCAAGATGCCCAACCTCTTTCGTTTTTGTGATATAATTTGAATACCGAGAGGAAGGTAGAACAAATCAGATTCTCTTCGGATGACGGTCCGCGCTAAATATATTGCACCAATGGAATTAGTGGGCATATTCAAGTGTCATTTTGAACAGGATTGTATCAATATGCGACACAATTCCAGCTATCATCTCTCTGCAAAGGATTCATACTCGCCGAGTAGAACTCATCGAAAAAATACGGGCACATTCTACACTCCGAAACCATTAGCCAAAATGATAGCAAAGGATGCTATCTTTGCTTGGCTCTCTAAAAAAGCAGGCTATATGATTAATGATATCGAGGAGCTTGATGGGTTAAAGCCTTCAATACGGGAGCTTCTGCTCCATGACATCAAAGAAATCTCAATTTTGGATCCAGCAGTTGGAGCTGGAATCTTTCTAGTATCAGCTGGAGAGTGGTTATCGGAGATACGAGTTGCTTTAGATGATGAAGGATCAAGGGAAGAGATTAGGAAGGCAATTGTAAATGAGTCGCTCTATGGAGTAGACCTTGCTACTCATGCTGTGAATTCCTGCATCGAAAAGCTGTCTAAGTGGGGTAAACTATCTACTAAACCAAGAATCCCCAACATCATGATTGGAAATAGCCTAGTCGGTTTTGTAGATCCGATTGAATGTGAGATATCAACTCAAGAAGAAATGAACAGGGCGCTCGCAAAAAAATTGAATCCCAAAAGGGAGGATGAAATTCTAGATGAACTTAGAGGAACTCGTCCTCTTCATTGGCCTATAGCATTCTCACGGATTTTTGAAAATACGCCTTCAGGTTTTGATATTATCCTTGGAAATCCACCATACGGAAGTATTCTGGGACTAATTGAAAGACATTTTATATCAAGCACATACTCATGCTCAGTAGGAGGAGGGAGCAACGGTACATGGAATAGCGCAGCTCATTTTCTTGTAAGGTGCCTTTCTTTGATAAAAGATGGTGGACAATTGGGCTTACTTGTACCAAACAGCTTTCTACGTGTAAAGCAGTTTTCAAAGACAAGAAACTTCCTTCTTAGCAATACAAAGCTGTGGAAGATTGTAGATGAGGGTAGTCCTTTCGACGAAGTTACACTTGAGATGGTCAGTATATTTTGTGAAAGAGCTATGGTTGGAAGTGAACATGAGATTAAAGTTGTTTCCAGAAGGCAAGGTCTAGAGCAATCGAATATGTTGTCATCACGAATACTCAAGGAAAGCCAAGTGTTTCCTATCTATCATGATCATATATTTGCGAAAATACTAGAGAAGGGAAAGAAACACCTTCTAGTAGCAGGAAGAGGGCGAGATATCCCCAAACACCATGTGAAGAAAAGAAAGACATCGAAGTTCAAGATACCGTATATAACAAGTGGAAGAAGTTTAACGAGATACAGCCTAAATGATAAATATGTGTTCTATACAGATAATTGGTTTCAACGAGATTCGGCTTTGATGGAATCGTTTGAGAACGAGTGTCTTGTTGCAACAAAGAATTACAGATACCCTCGCTGTATACTAAAACCTGCAGGAATGATACACGGTGGAGGTATAGTAAGAATTACTCCACTTTATGATGATGCTGATCTCAAAGTTCTGGGATTGATATTAAATTCCCGACTTGTAAAACAGATATCAATTAGATATCTTACAAACTATTCTCAACTCACGTGTTGCTTAAACACTGGCATCATGGAAGAACTTCCTATCCTTTTACCAAAACGACCTTCACTTTACAGAAAACTCTTTGATATTTTGAGTGTCCTTCATTCAAACCAAGAAGATACTTTCAGAGGTGATATTGAAATACTTGAAAGACTCGCGGACGCACTCGTTTATTCATTGTACTTTGGAGATAATGGGCTTGAACAACAAGCGTTCAAAGAAGCTGATGATATTTGTTCAACTGCTCGAGAACCAATTATTGTAAAGCTAGTTGATGAGATTCACAATTACCCTCTTGTTAGAGAGCTAGAACATCTTGGAAATTATTCAACTTCTAGAAAGCTTCGCAGATACTGATGCTTAAATACGTGAAAAACTGCAAGCTTAAGGAATCAGAATGGACGAAAATGAGTCAAATCCTGAGGACATGGCTGCGGACCTTATTGATGCCATTGATGATGAGATGGATGACCATGATGTTAGTGATGGCCTTACGAAGAAAGAACGGGAGATTGAGGTAAGCAGAGAGTCAGAACGCAAAAGAAAAGCTCAGGAACTGAAGAAGCAACTACGTAAGCGTCAACTGGGATTCCTTACATACCGATGGCCTGCATTTGTGTTAATATTTGGAGGAATTTTGGCGATCTCAACTGAATTTTTACAAGTCATGATTCGTGACCCAGGAGTTCCTCCTGAAGTTGGATTTGATACATTTTTTGATGCATTACAGCGGACTGGTGGAGTATTCTATGTATTTCCAGTAATTGCAGGTGGATTCATGATTATCCTAAGTTATTTTGCCTATGAAAACCCAAGGGCAACTTTGTTGGCAATCATACCAGCTGGAATGCTTGTTATGTCAGGAGGCTATGTCTTTTTCTTGATTGAGTTTGCAGTGGCTTACCAACCTGAACTTGTAGGATTGATCTATTCAACACTTACGCCAATATCTATGATTATTGCTGGGATCATAGCAATTCTTGCTATTATTTTAAGAGAAAAGGAAGACTAATCTGAGAGAAACTCATCAAGACGACCTTCTTCCTCAAGAAGGGACATCCAGTCTATTCGATCAGGTGAAGATTTAGTCTTCATCAAATCTTCGATTTTCTCTGCACTTTCAGGAGCACTTAATTCAGAAGTATCAATCTCAAAAACTCGTGCCTCACCAAATGCATCAATTGCATCCATCTGACATACCCCAATTACCTCAGCTTCGACATTCTCTGTTATCTTGTCATTTGAGTAGTTTCGTTCGGACAGCCGAGCTCGAAGCGTTTGAGGATGTGTTCTTAGAATAAAGACCCATTGAACTGAGGAGCTAGGTACAAGATCTATATAATGGCCTTCAATGACCATTCTTTTACTCTTGTCATCAGTCAAATCGAGAAGTGCATCAACAAGACAATCTTCATTGATGATACCAGTTTTGCGTGCTCTATCCTCCGCCTTGACGCAACCAGATTTATCCGCAAAATCACCAAGTGAGATTACTTCGACACTCAACTTACTACCCAGTATTTTTGCCACCTTTGTCTTTCCAGTTCCAGGTGACCCACCAACAAGTATGACAGACATGAAAGCGATTCCCATCATAATTCAAGATAAGCTTTGAGTAAGAAACAAGAAATCCTCGTGCATAAGCAATAAAAGATGTTTGAAGTTTGTCATATGCAGCCATGAATGAAACCTTCACTATTCGCCAATTTCATCCAACGGATATCAAAGACGTTGTATCAATTAACCAGAGGTGTCTTCCAGAGAATTATCCAGATCAGTTCTTCATGGGATTATTTTATCATGCACCAAAGGCGTTCTTTGTCGCGGAATATGAAGGGGAAGTCATTGGATATATAATGTGCAGAATTGAAAGGGGTATCTCCGGATTTGGACGAATGCCCGTAAAGAAAGGACACATTGTTTCTGTAGCAGTCCTTCAATCGTTGAGACATAAGGGAATTGGTACTGCTCTGATTAACGCTGGAATGGAGGGTATGAAAGAATATGGAGCCAGCGAATTTTTCTTAGAAGTTAGAAAAACAAATGAAGATGCAATTGGAGTGTATGAGAAGCTTGGATATTCTGTCCGGAGAGTATTAAGAGGATACTATCGCGATGGAGAAGATGCCTACCTAATGATCAAAAAAGAGGATAACAACCTAGAGGAAGGGTTTGTAGATGAGTGACCAAATTGTGGTCCCACTAATCCCAGATTGTTCTGCATGCATTGCCAACAGTCTGAAGATACTCATACCGATCCTAACAGATGACAGGGAAGAGCAGAACAAGTTGTTCTCATTTGCATTCAAACGAATCTCAGAAGGCTACAAAAAGAACCTTACTCCAATAATTCTCTCAGTTCAACTTTACCAAGAGTTATACCAAATGGGAGGAGTTGAAGATCCATACTTTGAGATTAAGAAACTAAGCAAAGATTATGCACTCAAAGTACTTCCTTCAATTGAAAGGAAGATAGTTGTTTTTCAAGAATACAAGAGATTGAGAGCCTGTCTTGCCGCGTCGATTACTGGCAATGTCATTGACTATAATACTGCGGAACATAGACCAGATCTTGATGCCTTAATTGATGTTTTTGAGTCAATTCTTGATCAAGGATTTGATCTTGATGACTCTGAATACTTGTGGCAGTCTCTTAATTCAAAGAAGGGAAAATTACTCTTCATTGCAGACAACGCAGGAGAAGTCATTCTTGACATCCCCTTACTAAGATTCTTGAAGGAGCTTGAATGGCATACAACATTTGTGGTTAAAGGCAAACCAATGGTTAATGATGCAACTGAGGATGATGTTAGAGGTACAGAAATCGAGCAGCTAGCGACTATTGCGAATAGCGGTGCTTGGGCTCACGGGGTGCCTCTCAGATACGTAAGCCAGGAGTTTCTTCAGCTGATGTCGGATAGTGATATTGTCATTTCGAAAGGGCAGGCCAATATTGAAACTGTTCCCGAGATTCAGCAAAAGTTTGGTGTGGAAACCTACTATATCACTAAAGCTAAGTGCTCACACATCTCACAAGCAATAGGAGTAAAGAGAGGCGATAATGTTATTCTAAGACATCCGAGAATAACCGCTTGAAAGTAACGTTTAAAAACGAAAGTTCCCGCGAAGTGCATGTACAGTTTTCTTGAACTGGTCAAAATCAGTCAGTATTATGTCACTGACGAATCAGACCAGCAAAGGGAGGAACTAATTGATGAGTCAACAAGTACCGGTGATAGTTTTAAGGGAAGACACCGAGAGAACACGAGGTCGTGATGCTCAAAGAAACAACATCATGGCTGCTATCGTGATTGCCGAAGCAGTAAAGTCCGCTCTTGGACCCAAGGGTATGGACAAGATGCTCGTTGATAGTTTCGGTGATATTACAGTCAGCAACGATGGAGCAACAATCCTGAAAGAGATGGATGTTGCACATCCTGCCGCAAAGATGGTGATTGAGGTCGCGAAGACCGTGGATTCAGAGGTTGGAGATGGTACCACAACAGCAGCTATTCTGACTGGTGATTTGCTGAAGCAGGCTGAAACTCTACTTGACCAGAAAATACATCCAACCACAATTATCAGTGGCTACAGAAAAGCCACACAGAAAGCCTTAGAGGTCATAGAGTCAGTTGAAGAGAAAGTCGACCCAGCAGACAAAGATTACAAGAAGATCCTCATGGATGTAGCAAAGACATCAATGTCTAGCAAGTTTGTATCTGGATCAAAAGAAATTCTAGCTAAGATTGTAGTTGATGCAGTCTTATCAGTTGCAAAAGAACTACCAGAGGGTGAGGAGTTAGATATTGATAACATTCCCAGGCAAAAACAGGTGGGATTGCCTGTCGATAGGACTGAGCTCGTCAAGGGTTTAGTTCTAGACAAAGAGATTGTCCATGCGGGGATGCCAAAGAGGGTCGAGAATGCAAAGATTGCATTGCTAGAAGCTGCTCTTGAAGTAACCAAGACGGAGTTCGATGCCAAAATTTCAATTACAGCTCCAAGCTCTATGCAGAGCTTCCTAGACGAGGAAGAACGAATGCTCAAGAGTATGGTTGACAGGATTGTTGAAGCAGGTGCAAACGTTGTCATTGCTCAGAAAGGTATTGACGATGTTGTACAGCACTATCTAGCAAAGCAAGGCATTCTTGCAGTCAGAAGAATCAAAAAGTCTGATGTTGAGCGCGTGCACAAGACCACAGGTGCAACTATTGTTTCCAAGATACAGAATTTGACCGCAGCCGACTTGGGAAAGGCAAAGCTCATTGAGCAGAGAGATATTGGAGATGACAAGATGTTGTTTGTCGAAGGCACACCGAAGTCAAGTGTCGTCACTCTTCTTGTAAGAGGTGGAACGGACCACATAGTCGATGAGGTAGACCGTGCGTTAAATGATGCGCTTTACGTTGTTAGAGATGTAATAATGCATCCTGCAGTCACCTATGGTGGTGGTGCTCTAGCAGCTGAAATCTCAAAACAGCTCAGAGACTATTCCTCAACACTTGAAGGTCGTGAGCAGTATGCAGTAAATGCATATGCTGATGCCATCGAATCGCTCCCTAATGCTCTTGCTGAAAATGCGGGTCTAGACCCCATTGATGTCATTGTCGACCTGAGGAAAGCACACACTGAGGGGAAAGTGTTTCATGGCATCAATCTCACAAAGGGCAAAGTGGACGATATGAAAACAGCGCGTGTTGTGGAAGCAGCTATCGTTAATCGGCAGATTGTTATGTCAGCAGCTGAGGCAGCACAAATGATTCTCAAAATCGATGATGTTATTAGCTCCAAGGGTGGCCCAAGCATGGGCGGCGGTCCGGGAGATAATGGCGACTTCGGTGATGACGAATAGAAAGAGTCAAACGTAGAACAGAATCAGGTGTAGCTCATGTCAGAAGGCTCTGAAAACCCGAAAAAAGAAGAAACTGAGGCTGAAGAATCAGAGGAGCTTACAATTGAAGAGATAGTAGCTCTCTTGACCAACATTCCAGGTGTAGGTCCGAAGACTGGAGAAAAGCTTGGTGCTGCAGGCTATGATACACTAGAGAAAGTTGTCAACGCTGATAAGGAAGAACTAGCTGCTGCAGTTGCAGGTCTTAGTGTAGCAAAAGCTGAAGCTACAATTGCAGATGCCGCAGACCTTCTTGAGAAGGTAAAGTCTGGAGCCATTGATCTGAGTGGGAAATCGAAGTCTAAAAGGAAGAAAGCTCCTGAACCTGAACCTGATAGACATGAGCTGGAACCTATTGCAGCTATAGCAAAAGCAGAGGAACGCAAGAAACTCATGACTGGCTATGATGAGGAGAAAGCTGCGATGGGAATTCCTGTGGGTCCAAAGTGGCTCACCAAATTTGAAAAAGCACGCATAATTGGTGCTCGAGCCCTTCAAATCTCGATGGGAGCTCCAGTGTTAATCGACATGAAGACAGCTCCAAAGGGACGTTTTGGTTTCGCTGAGGCGGAACTTAAAGCAGGGGTTCTACCTATGACTGTTCGAAGGACACTTCCTACAGGCGAAAGTCATGATATTCCACTATCAATACTTTTGAAGAACACGAGGCTGGATTAATTCCAGCCTCCTTGCTACTTTATTAATTCTTATACTGGCTTGTGCAATCATACTACGCCTTAAAAGTAAGTCAAAACAATAGTACCATTCCTAGTGGTGAGTGAATATGCAGGAAACTTTGCTACCCATTCAGGTACTGATTGTTAAAATCTTACTAGGCTTTGTAGTCGGTGCTCTTATCGGGTTGGAACGTCAGAAGAAGATGGATGCTGAACGTGTTGTTGGGGTAAGATCATTTGGTCTACATAGTATACTGGGAACACTTGCTGCGTACTCATCTCAGATGCTTGGCGAATCTGTAATTCTAATTTATGCAATAGTAATTTCATGCATCCTTGTCACAACTCAGATATACTACAAGATTTTTCGAGCTGGAGGAAAGGGTCTGACAACCTCATTAGTATTCGCTATATCATTTGTACTAGGAGTTCTGGTGGGATTAGATCTCCCTGAAGAAGGACTAATAATTGGGGAACTCAGTGTACTCGCAATGACTGTGTCATTTGGAGTATTTGTAGTCCTGTGGTTCAAAGAGGAACTTGCCCATGCTGTTGAAGTTATTACACGTGATGAGATGATAAGCGCTGTTGAGCTAGGTGTAATTATTCTCTTTCTCTGGCCTTTGGTACCTGAAACAGTAGTGATAGGAGCTATAGAGTATCCCGCTTTCACAATTTACTTACTAATTGTTATTCTTCTTTCTATTAGTTTTGCTAACTACTTACTAGTAAAGAAGTTCAAAGACAAAGGAGTCTATTTCTTCGGATTCTTCGGGGGTTTGGCAAACAGCGAAGCTGCAGCCACTAGTGTGACTGACTTCTATGTCAACTCTGAGCGAAGAGGCTCAGGTAAAATTTCACTATCTATCATACTTTCGAATGTAGCAATGGTAGTCCGAAATGGATTCCTTCTCATTATTCTGGATACTACATTCAGACTTTTTGGTTTGTATCTTATCCCTATTGCTATCATCATTATCTTTAGTATGGTACGTATCATTCTAGAAGAACGTTCAGAGGACCATCCAGACGAACAGATGTTTGATGTAAAACTTGTGTCACCATTTGAATTTGGAGCCGCCCTTCGTTTCGCTGCAGTTTTCGGGGTGGTCTATTTAGTGCAACTAATTCTGACTATAACATTTAGTGACGCGGGTGTTATTGTTGCATCCATAATTGGTGGCTTCGTTTCTGCAGGAGCTGTTGTAGCGAGTGTTGCAACATTATACGTCACTGGAGGACTAACTGCTACTGTTGCCTTTAATGCAATCATTCTAGCCACAACAATGTCCGTTCTAAATAAGATGTTTTACACATATCTTGCCGATAGAGAAACTAGGCTGTTGAAGAAAGTAGCACGTGATTCAATCCTTATTGGTGTGTTCTTGATCTTCTATCTACTACTAATATCATTTGGAGTTCTAATCTAGGAGAAAACTAGAAATCCATCGCAAGACTTAAAGTGGAAGAAACAAGACTCGCTGATGGTGACAAATGTGATAGTTGGTGGATTTGTTCATCCAAATGAATAGAACTAGTGTAACCTCCGCTAACTCCACCTGTAACCAAAACGTATTCTGGAGGAAGTCCAATGAGTGAGATGAGAACAGTTCGAGGTATGAGGGATCTTATGGGCGTAGAAATGCAGGTTAAGAACTATCTTATGGATATTGCAATTCAGGTCTTTGAACAATATGGATATGAGCCCTTAGATTCTCCTGTAATGGAACTCTGGGAAACGTTATCAGCCAAGGGTGGAGATGAGGTTGAAGCTGAAACATTCAAGTTTAAAGATAAAGGGGACCGAGAGGTCGGTCTAAGGTTTGACCTTACAATTCCTCTTGCTAGAATTGTTGCAACCAATCCACATTTACCCAAACCATTCAAGCGATATGCTGTCGGAAAGGCATGGAGGTACGATAGACCGCAAGCAGGCAGATATCGAGAGTTCGAGCAAGCAGATGTTGATATCGTTGGAGCTGATAGCGCAGCAGCAGATGCTGAGGTCGTTTTAGTTGCTCTTGAATTTCTCAGCCGTGTTCTTGGTTCAGATTATGTGATTCGCATCAACAACCGCAAGGTCCTCCGTGGCATGACAGAGAAAGCAGGAGTTACAGACGATCTTGCCTTCGAATGCTTCCGTGCAATAGACAAGCTGGATAAGATTGGCAAAGAAGGAGTCCTTCAAGAGCTTGAATCAAGGGGTATAGGCAAAGAACAGAGTAATTTCCTTATTGATGCCATTACAATCAAGGGTAGTGGAAAATCTGTTCTTGAAAAATTCAGAAATATCCTCATAGGTTCAACTATTGGAAATGAGGGTGTTGATGAACTTACCCTTATGGCGGAGATATTTGAAGAGAGCGGAGTTTCACAATTCATCGAATTTGACATGTCACTTGCTAGAGGCTTGGATTATTACACTGGTCCTGTCTTTGAAGGTAGATACTTGGGTGAACCTGAAGTTGGTTCTATTTTGGGTGGGGGTCGTTATGACCGACTCATCGAAAAGTTTGGAGGACAACCAACACCAGCAACTGGTATTTCCCTAGGCATTGGTAGATTAATTGATGTAATTCTTGCTAAAGGTGTCGATAAAGAACTCATGAAACAACTGGATGTTTTTATAGCTCCAATCAATCGTACAATGCTTCGATATGCAGTTTCGTTTCAGACTAAGCTCATACAATCTGGTTTTTTGTGTTAGGTTGATTTGATGGAGAGACCATTGAAAAAGCTCTTAGAACAAGCAGACTTGAAGAATGCCAAGTATACAATCATTGTTGGAGAACGTGATTTAGAGAAAGGAGAAGTTAGTGTTCGGGACATGACATCCAAAAAGACGAACCAGGTTAAAGTTGAAATGCTAATAGAATAC
>PJET01000133.1 GCA_002825515.1 Candidatus Thorarchaeota archaeon MP11T_1
AAGAAATAAAAGATGGTAACATTCGAAAAATCCGTTTCTGTGGAGAGGAATAAAGCAAGATAGATCGATATATTGAACGTCCAAAATCATTAAATTTACCATACTAAGATGATGCGATAAGTTTGCTAAGTACATGAATAAGTAAAGAAGCTAATCCGATTCAGAAATCATGAATCATTTTAGGTGACACCCACAGTTTATTGATATGGCTATATGTTCTTGTTATCGTACTTAACAAGAGGCTCTTAGCACATCCTGAAAATGTTGAAAAGTAGACTCAAAAGTCTAGACCTTGGCTCTCTGATATAATTGAAGAAAGTACATTAAGTCAAGGATTATCGTGCTGAGATAATCAGTCATAACAACGTACCATCGAGGATAGAACATGAGAAGAGTAATTATCTCAATCATTCTAATACTCTCGCTTCTTAGCGTAGCTTCAACAAGAGTGTCTACTCCTCTATCAACTTCGTCAAGTTCAACCCTTGATCATACTACCACGAATTCAGTATTAATGTCGCAAATAACACATTCAGGGAGCAATGTTCCTGTAAATCAATATCTAAATAGAATGTTTTCGGACCAAGTTCTCGCAATTTCAAATAGCTTTGCTTTTCCAGACACACATACGAATTCAATTGATCTGTCATCTTATCAAATACCAGGTTGGACATTATACAAAGTCATAATTGATGATTACAACCTAACTGCGATTGCAGAAAGAGAAGTTGTTGGTTCGAATAGTACAACTTCTGCTAGTTCAGCTTATGCAATTTTTGAACATGATATTGATCTTTATTATGATCAACTTGCCCAAGGATTTTACAACATGGGTCACGATGGACAACTACAGAATGTTTCAATATTGTACATGTCTCCCACCTATGACCCAGCGAATCACAATTACGCATATATCGACATTAGATCGGACTATCAAGATGGATCAACTAATATGGTATCCTCTGTACAATTAGAGAATGTTGGACTGTCTGCTACATGGGCAAGTGTAACTGAACCTGTTATTCTAGATTCCAGTACAACGTACTATGTGGTTATGAATGGCAGCTTGCTGGTAGAATTCCTTACTTTCTATCCCGATATTCGATGGTACTATGAAAGTGCTGCAGAATCTTTCTTAACTCGTCGTCATAATACTGATGGAAATACTTGGGGTTCAGACAGACCATACGAAGCTATACTGAACTATACATACATACCATGGAATAAAACATCGAACTCCGCCCTTGTTTATTCGGATCCCGCTGATGTAAACCTGATGCTCAATGGAACGCCTGTTTCTGGGTCTTCATGGAGTATTAGTTCTGGGACCAATATTACATCATTGCGGATTTCATCCGATCAATCTGTGAATGTCGTTTATAATCTCACATTATGCTATACACAGGACATATCAGCAAATTCACTTTGGAAAGCAAGTACTTCTAGCGCTCCTATCATGTGGAATGTTACGACAGATCTTTCCTACCCAGTAGTATCTAATATTGTAGCTCAATCCATGAACATAACAAACATCCCACTTGATTGGACTGAAACAGGCTTATACCTTGGCACCTCACCTTCTGGTTCCTATGTAAAATCGGGCACGATAGTAATTTGCACTGGACTGAGTGATGGAACGTGGACATTCACATCAACAGCTCCAAACTATGCAGTGGACCTAGCGTTATATGATTCATCAGATGATTCTCTCATTATCTACAAAGTTGCAAATCTAGTTATAATGGATGTCAATGCAACGATTGAAGATGGTGTTGGAACACCTATGACTGGCGGCACGTCCAACCTTTCAATATTGCAGTTGACAAACCTTATCTATTCCCCTCCAGAGATTCCTGCAAGTAGTGGATCAGTTTCATTTTCATGGGATATTAGCTCTACAACAGATGGCAATAACACTCATTCTGTAGAAGTATATTGGATAAGTACAGACGGACTGGAAGCGGGATACATCACAGAGGATGTGTTTGTGTATCATTCCACAGCATTGGTTGCAGACGACTTGACAATCGATGATTACACTGAGGATTCATTCTCTATCGGAATTAACTTTGATAAAGTCAGTCCAGCACAAGGACTTGACGATACCCCTGCAGATGTCACTTACTCCTTTGGAAGTACAGTAAATGCTACCTTGACAGATGACGGTGGAGGGAGATGGACATGGATCGTGGACACAACAGGAATGGAAAATGGAGTCTACCCACTCACTGTTTACGCTGAAGGATTTGCACTTGAGAATCAAAGTCTCGTAATCATGGTAAACCTTGATCACCAAACACGAGCTCTAAACTGGAGCTGGTCAATTTCTAACGACATTGCATATCTGGACAGCACAAATCTGTCTGTTACTTACCGATACTTGTTCAATGAAACAAGGATTGACAGCGCTACAGTCAATATTACCTTCCAAGGTTCCACCTATGACATGGCATGGGATCCAATTACTCAGACCTACTGGATAGAGTTGACCGGTGCGAATTTCACTGGAGTTCCAGGAACATTCCCTTTGGTTGTGAATGCCTGGAAAGCGGGCTTTGAGTGGCAATTCAATGACACAAATACAATCACAATTGGTAGTCAGACAGGAGAAGTGTTCAAGGTTGAATATAATCCAGACTCTCGGAACATATCCTATATCGAGAGCCTGTTCATTCAGGTGACCTATAATTATAGTTCAGTCCCAATTGATAGCAACACTGTCGTGAGAATAACATTCAATGGTTCTGCACCAGTGGACCTAGTATTCAATCCCACAACAGCAAAATGGGAAACCACACTGCTTGGATCCAACTATCTGGGTGCATGGGACATATTGGTCAGAGCAACAGCTGACGGTTATACAACACGTACGAATACAACGATATTCAGTGTTTATGAAGACACGCCGATCTTAACTAGTTCGTGGGCTGGAGAAATTGAAACCACAGATTATGACACTGACGAACCTTTGACAATAACTCTAACCGATTCGATTGGCACACCAATCACAGATGCAACAGTGTTCTTCACTGCTTTCGGAACTCTATACACCTCTTCATCCGGACCAAGTGGTCAGTACACCTTCAGTATAGATCCTACTGAAACAAGAGGGGTTGAAACATTCGTTGTTTCCGTAGTGAGAACAGGTTATGTATCATCTCAGATAAGCTTGAACCTCACAGTGGAAGCTACAACATCACTTCAGTTCCGCAATTTATTGAGTTCAGAATATGAGCAATGGAATCTAACAATCGAAGTAAGATACATGGATACTTTCTATAGCAGTGCAATAGAAAACGCAACAGTAACAGTAAATCTTGATGGCGTTGACTACATCCTTCAGTACTCATCTGCAGCTGAAGTCTATATAATTGAAATCACTCTGGATTTAGATCCAGGAGATTATACAATCTATGTGTCAGCCTTTGCGGAGTATGCTGCGTATGCAACCAATCAAGCTGCTTTCATTGTTAATGCAAAGGAGTATGTGTATCTTGAAGTCACCTTTGATGGAGACCTTATTGCAGGACAGTTCATGGAAATCATTGCTACTCTGAGATCCAACTCTACAGATCCCCCCGAAATACCAGGAGAAACAATCCGCTTTGAAGTGTCTGTGTATTTTGAGAATGGCACAGTTGTCCATTATACTGGTCCAACGATGATTGATTCCACCAATACAGAAGGTGTTGCATCTGTTGGGTTTGAAGTTCCATTTGGAAATGTCGACAGACTGACTGCTCGTGCTATCTATGATGGCAGTAGAACCAGATGGGGAGCGGAGAGAACTGAGGTTACAGGCGTTGAAGTTAGTCTGTTCTCCCTTCTATTTGCATTCTTTACGAGTGGCGTAGGTCTTATGGTAGTTATCTCTATGGCTCTTCTAGGTATTGTCGCAACAGGCTACAACAAAGCTGTGAAGCCTAGAAAGAGGGCAGCTAGACTCAGCCTTGAGAATCAACTTCAGATGTTTAAAGATCTTGAAACTGTACAACATTTCATGGCTGTATATCTAGACCGGGGAACCTGCGTATTTTATCATCCCTTCACCGAGGAGAGGATCCAGCCAGATTTGATTAGCGGATTTATCGCTGCAATAACCAGCGTTTATGGGGAGATTAAGGGAGATGGGGTCAGAGGAACACTTGAGGAAATTCAGTATCACGGATTACGTCTCAACAGCTATAGTGGACAGTACATCATTGGCATACTTATTCTGGAGGGTGAGATGACTCCACTTCTACGAGAACGACTCCAGTTCTTCGTGGAGTTATTTGAGAATCAATACGATCAGGACCTTGACGGTTGGACTGGACTTATTGACTGTTTTGATCCTGAATGGGTAGTTTCCACATTAAACTCAGCTTTCAATTATGCATGGCATCTACCACATAAATTTGGACCTACACAGAAAGTATCCAAAAGTGATGCCAAAATTCTGAATTACATTAGTGCAGTTAGAGATGAAA
Organism: Candidatus Thorarchaeota archaeon MP11T_1; assembly: GCA_002825515.1. The sequence continues at coordinate 4,470 of PJET01000133.1, forward strand.
AGAATGAGTTCTATATTAAGAATATAATATCACCATTAGCTGAGATGCTTGAGAAGACCGAGGCTGAAGTTTTGGATAGATTGCTTCTATTACAAGATCGAGGAATTATTGCCCCGATTGGTATTCAAACAATTCTCCAACGTCAAGGATTAGCTTTAGTGGATGGATCAGAACATCCCATGATTGAACCACAACCGGTTATTGAAGAAGACAAGCTAGAACCTGAAGAAGTAATACCAGAGCATATTGAAGAGATTGAAATCGAAGAAACACCCGAAGAATTTGCTGTAGAGGCGGAAGTTGCAGAAGTGGTTGAGCCCGAACCTCAAATTGATCCAATGGATGCATTTGTGCAGGATGTTGAATCGCTTCTTGTCGAAAAGGCACAGGAGGAGAAGAAGGAAAAGAAAAAGGACGATGAACTGGATCAATTTGTGAAAGAGTTGAGAGAAAAGATTGGAGAAGATGAAGAAACTGAAGACTAACTTCTAAAAGACGAGAAACCTTCAAGCCAAGAACACTTATGTACATCACACAATGGACTCAGGTTGTGCGTAGAATGCCTTGGGATATTATCAGCTATAATATAATCGATAACAGTATCTTGCAGGTGGAAATTACAACTCCACTGATTGAATTCATGTATCTCAAAATTGATGATGTTAAAAAAGCCTGGGTGAAATTCCTTGGACAGTTTATTACGGACCAACCAGGAATAGACATGTCTTGGGAAATGGAACCTCGAGATGATAATGCCTTGGTGACCATCAAAATCGCTAAGATAGGTGATTTACCAAAATTTAGTGATACAGAAGCTAAGGGTGTAATTGATGCTATTGATGCAGTTGATGGACTCCTTGAAGAAACATAAATTAATTTCTGGATAACTTAGGTGTAGTTCGCACACCATCATGTAAAATGGCTACTTTTTTATTAGACGCAAGCATGCCTTGAGCAACTTCGAACCCTTCTTGTGGATCACTTGCAGGAGTACAATGAAGCTGTTCTTCCACAAGCGAATCGCGTAGTCTGCTACAGATTACTACGTTTCTAGAACTTAAAATCTCCCAAAAGAATCGAGACTTCTCCATCCCAAGTTCAAAATTAGTCTCCGAGATGGTGATTAAATCTTCTGCAGATGAGAATTCTGACATTCCTCGTAGGAAACCTTTAGGTCCAATATCTTCACTACACTCTGCTACAAGTACGATGGAACCTCCATGCTCAGTGACTGCATATGCAGAATGAAGACAGTCTATTGCATCATAAAGTGTTGAGTCATGAGATTGACCACCTGCACTCACTATTGCGATATCAGCTCGTCTGTTGAAGTCAGCCTTTGCCAAACGCAACGCAGTACTCACTCCATAAATCCAAGAGGAAATCGGATTTCCAGCTACAATGTGGGCAAGATTTCCATGCCAATCTGTTACAGCATTTACAATGAAATCCAAGCCAGCAAGCTGTGATGTTTCTAGTAAATCGATGCAAGAAGGTGTTTCCATTTCAAAGGGACCAATCAGTCCTGATGTTCGTAGCTTGGCATTACGATGTATTGTCCTGTTTCCTGAAACACTTGGATTCACAGACATGCGGCCACCAGTTGCACCATAGAATAAGTCAGGCCGAATATCAGCCAAGCCAATCTTAAGGTCTGCACAAAGATAGGCTTCGTTTATGTGTACAGGAGTAGAATGGCTAGGAGTTTCACCTATGAATTTGAGAGATGCTTCATTCTTCGGATTGTGCAGAATAAGCATGTGTCCTCTGGATTCAGGATTTCCCAAACATTCATTGACATCAGTCTTAGAGATTCTCTCATTAGCGGGATATATAATCGAAACATTGTCTGGATTGAAAGCGAATGTATCTACGCTATTTAGGAGAGAGTTCAAAAGATCCTCAATTAGTACAACTTGTTCAATTCGGTTTACAACGATTGTTATTGAGTCAACCTCCGATACTCTTCTGGAGAAAGGTTGAGAGTCTATAGGCGATTCAATTACTCTGAGTAATTCTGACGAAATATTCGGATGCTTAGTAACAACCTGCGGCGCAACCTGCTCAATCGTGAATCTATCACTCAAATCGAGAGGAAGAAACTCCTCTCCATATCGCAGGTCAACTCTCATTCTAGTCACTCTACTCTCATTTAATCTGGGCACCTCTTAAAGTTACCAGCCCTCTTTAGGTAATGTTCTTATCTTGAAAAAAAAAGTTTGAGTTAATGGGTTGGTAAAAGATGAAGAATGCAGACAGATTACTAATACTGTCAGTGATTGCTCTTCTTGTTTATTTGACGCTAAGTCTTCTATTTCCGGATATAATCAGTCCATTCGGAGTCGTCTATAACTGGTTATTAGGCATCTCCCTATTGCTTGGGTACCTAGGAGCGTTCATCATATCAGCCATAGGAAATGCCACAATACTCTTCCCATTTCCGTACGTGGGAGTGGCTTTCATACTTGGAGGCCTTAGGGATGAAGTGACAATGAACTTCGTGTTTGATCCATGGGTTATTGGTGCAGTCGCTGGTATTGGAGCCATGCTAGGAGAGATGACTGGATACTTCATCGGATATGGGGGAGGAAAATTAATTGATAAAAATCAGACAGGCTCTTTCAAGAGATATATTGATTCTCATCCGAGAGCAACTCCATTTGTCGTCTGGCTTCTTGCGGCCACTCCAATCCCAGACGATATCTTGATTGTTCCCTTAGGAGCAGCTCGATATTCTTGGTGGAAAGTAGCTCTCTCACAACTTGTAGGAAAAACCATGTTCCTGATGGGTATTGCATGGTCTGGAAGGTTTGGTCTTGATTTCATTGGTTCAATCCTTGGAAATACGAATCCGCTGAGCATTGTATCCCGTATTATTGAGATTACTAGTGTTCTGCTTGTGATTGTTGCGATTTACATGCTCGTTAGTATCGATTGGAACTCGATGGTTAATAATGAAACTAGCAAAGCCTAATTCTATTCATCCTCATCGGCAGAATGAAAGCCTTCTAAGAGCTTCTTTCCGGCGTTTGTCAGCGACACAAACCCATCTTGCAACATCTTCCCAATTGTTGCTACATTAATTGAGCTTAATGAGATGGGAATCCGGACCATGCCAATATCATTCATCTCACCTATTAATTGGAGATATGCTCCTAAACGATACAAAGCTAGAAACCCAACGCAACCAAAAAATGCTCGTTTAACTCCCTCAGCAATTCCTTTCTTCGGATCTTCGAATTCATTGAGAGCTTGTTCAATTTGAAGGAAAGAACAACACATTGTTTGAGCATTTTCATCAGGTTCATCCATGAAGTGACCTGGAGCTTCCAAAAGGAATGGATCTCGAATGAACCCCTCAACCTTCAAACGAGCCTCCTCCTCAGGAATAGTCCACCAAGACTGAAGATGTTTGTCTGAAAGAGGTTGTACTTCAAGACCTTTATCAATCTCTGAATCTTTTAGCTTTGCAGGTAGGAATGAGTGCCATCCAGGAATCATTCGGAAAGCCATCTCCGAACTTAAATCTAAACGACGAGAGCAGTAATGCACGAGGTCATAGATAGCATATTTTCTGGACCCATCCAAATAGACGAAAATTGGCTCATAGTCTGCTTCGTGTTCAGGCACTGCCTGATAGTCCCAGACATAGAAATACTGAAGGCAGATTGCACCACTATGACCCTTTTGTTTTACAACTCTGCCAAAGACGCCAACAAATTCTGTTTCCCGTAGAGCCTCACGAGTAGAATCAGGTATGACAGTATTAAGTGCGTTAGCAAGAGTCTTGTCTCCATTCACAACTCCTTGAGTTCTAGGAAGATGTTTCTCAAGTAGATGTTTGTCAAACTCTACTGAAAGTCCACTTTCATGCTCATCGAATCTCAACTTGTGAGGAGGAACCTCAATTCGTAATCTATCAGTGAAATCTTTTGCGACCAACCTTCTCAGACCTCTTCACTGAATGATACTTGCAACGTAAAAGAGCTTCTGTAGAAGAGAAGAATAAGGGTCTTTGACAAGAAGACCCTTCTAATCTATGCAGGCTTGAAAGCTAAGTATGTTTTGCCTGACTTCCCCTTCTCATAGTCCAAGATGAGTGGAATCCCAAGTTTGACTTCTTCTGGTTTGAGTGGATCGAACCCTAGAAGTCGCGCGCTTATACGTGTGCCTTCCTCAAGCTCAACTATTCCGATATAGTATGGAGCTTCTTCAGCAAATTCATCAGGTGCCACATGTATAACTGTGAAAGAAACCAACGTGCCCTTACCACTGACTTCCGCCCATTTCATATCATTATTTCCACAGCCATAACATGTCCCTGATGGAGGTGCAATAATTGCACCACAGTCCACACACTGGTAGGCTTTGAACATTCTTTGTTCGATATTCTTGAGATATTCTTCAATTGTTGGGTCTTCGCTCATGCATCACCCCTCCTCATCACTGTGACTACACAAGTAGCACCAGTACCTCCAAAATTATGTACAACTGCTGTGTCATGTTTAGGTACTTGATTTGGTCCTGCTTCTCCTATGAGTTCCTTGTAGGCGACTACAGCTTGTTTTACTCCAGTCGCTCCCACTGGATGACCAACAGCTTTCAATCCGCCCATTGGATTGATTGGTCTATCGCCATCAATTGCAGTTAATCCATCGCGAACAGCTTTTGCGCCCTCACCGGGTTTGAAGAAACCTATATCCTCACTAGCAATAATCTCTGCAATTGTAAAACAATCGTGAACGATGGCAAAGTCCATGTCCTTTGCATCTAAACCAGCCATTTTGTAGGCCGCTTTACTTGCGTCAACAGAAGCACTGAACGATGTAAGATCAGATCGGTTGCACAAGTTCATTGAGGCTGAAGCTTGACCAGTCCCTATGATTTTTATTGGAACGTCAGTATATTTTTTGGCTTTCTCATTTGAGGTTAAGACAAGAGCTGCTGCACCATCTGAAATTGGAGAGCAATCGAAGAGCTTCAAAGGCCATGCAACATATCTTGGCGTCAAGGCTTTTTCAAGGGTAATTTCTTTCTGGAACTGAGCTAAGGGATTAGTTGAGGCGTTCTTGTGGGCTTTGACAGCAACCATTGCCATATCCTCTTCTGTCGTTCCATATTTCTGCATATGTGCCACAGCAGCAATTGCGAACACACCAGGGAAGGTTAGACCAATACTTGACTCGAATTGGTCGTCTGCTGCTGCCGCTAAAGCCTCAGTCACTTTCGCTGTGGAAGATGATGTCATCTTCTCAACACCAGCAACCAGAACTGTGTCATAGATTCCAGACTCAATAGCCATCACTGCTGCACGCAAAGCTGTCGCACCCGAAGCGCACGCAGCTTCATGACGTGTAGCAGGCAGTCCCTTAAGTCCTGCAAAATCAAGCAGTAGTGGTGCTGTATGTCCTTGATGGACAAGCATCTCTGGGATGAAACTACCGATGAACGCAGCTTGGATGTCCTTTTTGGGAAGCCCCGATCCCACAGTAGCTTTGTCAACAGCTTCAGAGAACATCTCTCTGAGTGTCACGCCCTCGAGAGCACCAAATTTCGTTTGAGCTGCACTCACTATGTTTGTGTTTTTTAATGGCAACTAACGATTCCACCTCTCTAGATTTCACTTCGTCAAGAAAAAAAACAAGTACAAAAATGTAAGGAAGTGAGAGCTTTTTCCTTCACTTCAATTTTGAAAACCTATGTAAGATAATTCGACAGTCTTTTACTTAGTTAGCTAAGTTTTTGTGAATCAAATTGGCTTTGGACATGAGTATTGAAGATGATTCTACCAGCCATAATAGGTTATGTAGTTGGAAAGTACATGAACAGTAGAGTTCTCGCATTTCTGTTGAGCGTACTACTTGGGATTGTACTTGGATTAATTGCTACCTATACCTACATCCCACTATTATACCCATTATTCTCAGGCGAAGCAGGACTGGTTGTCATTCCTGAATTCGATTCGATTGGTATAATGGTTTTATTGCCTGATTTTATCGTCTATCAAGAAGCAGTCTACATGCTTACCAGATCATATGTGATTGATTCAGTATTTCTAATAACAGGTGCTTTTTTTGCTGCTCTTGGGACTTGGGTCGGATCAGCAAATCAAACTACAAAAACTACAACTCTATTTGAGGAAATATAGAGTCTATCTGAACCAGTCCGAAGACATAATAAGAGCTAGCGATTGGCCTATGTCGATTGACAATGGACTTCGCACTAACTGATAAAGAACAAAAGCTTTGGGAGCGAGCTAAAGAATTCACTTATGAACACATCACTCCCCGGGCTCATGAACTTGAAAAAAAGAATGAGTTCCCGAAGGATGTTGTCCAAAAGGCATATGAAGCGGGCTTGATGAACCTTCATATTCCAACCGAGGCGGGAGGACCAGGGCTGTCTTTACTTGCTGAAACACTAGTTTCTGAAGCGACCGGTTATGGATGCGCAGGTTTAGCAACCACAATTATGTGTAACAATCTGGCATTTGCACCACTAGTAATTGGAGCAACAACTGAACAATTGCAGACATATGTTGAACCTTTGATCACAGGAAAAGAGGCCAAATTTGGCGCTTTCAGTTTAACAGAGAGAAAAGCTGGTTCAGATGCAGCTGCTGTTGCTACAAGAGCCACACGCGATGGGGATGAGTATGTAATCAACGGTATGAAATGTTGGATCACTAATGCTCCAGTAGCATCGCTTTATACTGTTTTCGCATCAACTCAACCAGAACTCAAACACAAGGGACTTTCAGTTTTCATGGTTCCGAAGAGTAAGAACGTGAAGATTGGTCACATAGAAAACAAAGTTGGTCAGCTTAATTCAATTCAAAGTGAGGTAATCTTCGATGATGCGAGAGTACCAAAAGATTGCCTTGTTGGAAAAGAGGGTGATGGTTTCAAAATTGCAATGATGACCTTGGATAAAACTCGAGCAGGAATTGCTGCAATTGCGACGGGGGTGGCACAACGTGCTGTTGATGAAGCAGCCAAGTTTGCTAACATACGTCATCAGTTTGGAAAACCAATTGGAGCTTTCCAGGGTATTAGCTTCACTCTTGCAGATATGGGAGCGAAAACCGCGGCTGCAAGATGGCAGACTCGTTATGCCGCTTGGTTAGCAGATCATGAATTACCAAACTCAAAGGATTCTGCATTTGCAAAGTTCTTTGCTTCTGATACAGCAATGCAAAACGCAATCGAATGTGTCCAGATTATGGGTGGATATGGCTACATTAATGAATACCCTGCAGAGAAGCTATTGAGAGATGCTAAACTGCTCCAAATCTACGAAGGTACAAATCAAGTTCAGAGACTTGTAGCAGGAAATGTAATCCTTAAGGAAAGCGTTAATCTCGACACTGGTTTTCGATTCAAATACGATGGACAGGATGCACCATCATTGTAGGAATATTATGACCGTGTAGCAATCACACGGTCTCACTTTCTCTTTTCACAGTCTACAGAAGTCTATGGTTACTTACTTAAGAGAGATTTACTCCGGCCATGGCATCAGTGATTGGAGACTCAGAATCTTGGACGAGAACGAAACTCTGTGGACAATCAAGAATCGTCGTGCAATAAGAGATTATGATACCAACAAAGAAGTTTCCGATGAACTTGTGTACAAAGTAATTGAAGCTGGAGGTTATGCACCAAGCGCAGAAAACCAACAACCTTGGCGAATCATTGTTGTACGCGATAAGGAGCTTCAGGAGTTTATTGGTCAAATTGCCGTGGATCGCACAATTGAACTCTTCGGTCGAGCCACGCCTCGGGAAGAGCTCGAACGAAGACTGAGCTACATTGAGTCAAAAGCAAGTCTTGAACGGACAATTGATATTCTGATTAATGGTGAACGATTCGAATATATCAAAGGGAAGCCTGAAACAAATGGCGCTCCAGTTCTACTTGTGTTGGCAATCGATCAAACACACGTGGGCAACTCGCAGGCTACATTAAGAGGAACGGGCGGAGTATATGGATGGTCATCTCCAAGGCATGCGGTGATTGCTGGATCGATGATGATGCAGAATATGGCGCTTGCAGCTACAGCTTTGGGGCTTGGCAGCTGTGTTTCATCTGTACAACTAGACCATTTTGATGACGTTGGTTCAATCTCAGAGAAACTAGGCATCCCTTATCCTCATTGGGTGCCAATTCTCTGTTTGACACTAGGATATGCCAAACATGAAAGGACTCTCGGACCTCCTAGACAAACACCTGAAGAGATTGCTTTTTTGAACAAATGGGGCGAAGTTTTCAAGGGGGGTAAGGAATGAGCGAACTAGTAACTCTCAGAACAAGCTTTGTAGCACTCATAGATGGGTTGTGGTGGGGCCTTAGAGATAATACAGGACCTCTATCCATGTATGAGGGATATGCTCGAGGTTTCCAACAGATGGGACTCGAGGTGGCAGAGAAGCATGATGGTAAAGGACCAGATGCTGCAGCAGAGATAGCAGGTAAACTTTTCGAAGCAATTGGACTTACTGTAGATGTGGATAATACGAGAGTCATCTTGAAGTCGTGTCCAGTTTTTGATAGGATTCTAGAACGAGGTCTGGAATATTCATTTCATATCGAGGATATTTGTTGGATGCCTATGTTAAAGGGTATTGGAGAGAAGGTCGGTGCCGAACCAACTATGGAGTCAGATCTTAGGTTAATTCATATTGAACGTTCAAAGATTGATTATAAGAAGAGTAAAGCAAAAAGTGCTCTCGAAAAAGGACAGATAACTAAGAAAGAGTACGAGAACCAAATAGTTATGCTTGATAAGAATATAGAGAGCTTGCCAACATTTGGTGTATACCGATTTGATTAAGTCGAGGTACAATTCCTAAAGAAGCAGGTGGGCAAGAACAAATGGAGACCCTTGAGAAAGCTGGACTTGCCGTCAACTACAACAAGATTCCAGGAACCAAACCAAAATCGCTACCCAACCGAGTCCATATCTGGGATGAAACTCTTCGAGATGGAGAACAGACACCTGGAGTCGCGCTAACTATCGATGAGAAAATAGAGATTGCCAAAAAGCTTGATGAAGTTGGTACAGCCATAGTTGCAGTTGGTTTTCCAGCAGTCAGTGAAGAAGAGAAGAAGGCAGTTACAGCAATTGCGAAAGAGGGTCTCAGCAAAGCATCTGTCGCAGCACCCGCGCGCGCAGTAATATCAGATGTAAAGTCATGTATTGAGGCTGGTGTAGCTGAAGTCCCAATATTCATAGCCACATCCGACTTTAGGCTCAAGTACCAACTACGAATGACTCGACAAGAGATGCTTGAACGACTCACTGAATGTATTGAATATGGTAAAGAACATGGTCTCATTATTGACTATATAGCAGAGGATGCCACACGTAGTGATATGGAGTTTCTATGCAAAGCATATAGAACAGCTATTGATGCTGGTGCAGACAAAATATGCATAGCAGATACCGTAGGGTTCGTACGTCCGGAGGTCATGAAACATATTACTAGAGAGGTAAAAGCGCGTCTTTGGACCAAAGCGAAGTACAAGGTTCCCTTGGCAGTACATTGCCATGATGACTTTGGTTTAGCCACTGCAAACACCCTAGCGGCTATAGAAGAAGGAGTGACATACCCTCAGGTGTGCGTCAATGCTTATGGTGAGCGAGCAGGAAATGCAGCTTTTGAAGAGATCGTCATGGCTCTGGAAGAACTCTATGGAATTGACACAGGCATTGAAACTGAAAAGCTGTATAGTCTATCGAAATTGGTAGAGCGTCACTTTGTTGTCCCTCTGCCGCTCCATAAAGCAATCAGCGGAGATAATGCTTTTACTCACTCAAGTGGTATTCACTCACATGGTCAGCTTACACATTCAATGACCTACGAGCCAATAAGCCCATCTCTAGTAGGACGACGAAGAGAGTTTCATCTTGGAAAATTCGTTGGAAGGCACTTTGTTGAGTATCTCCTGAAGATGGGAGGCGTGAAAGCCACGTCTGCACAAGCACGAGAAATAACAGAACGAGTGAAAAAGACTCATGAAGAACTTAAGAAGACTCAGTCTAAAGTGGCATTCGACAAGATAAAAGGGGACTTGAAAGACCTCAGAACAGGGGTTTCTGAACGCGAATTTTGGGCCATTGTATTTGACGTAGTCTGATATTTAATTAATGACTTGCTAAAACTTCGTCGATTCGCAAGCGTATACAGCTTGACATAGCAATCACAACATAATCTCTGTGGACCGATTCATTTTTCCAGAAGAAGAAGAAATGAGAATTCATGAGTGATGCATGGAGTGAAATAATGAAAGATGCAGTAAACGGCATCGTAGGGGAATACACAATCGAGAGAGATGACGGGAGAGTAGAAACCCTCCAGGTAAGTGATTATAACAAATCATTTTCTGAATGGGATGAGCTTGAACGTCAAGCAATCAAACATGCCAAGGGGAGAGTCCTAGACATAGGATGCGGTGCTGGCAGGGTTGCACTCCATTTACAAACCCTTGGTCATGAAGTAGTGGGTATCGATCTTGCCCCCGGCGCAATAGCAGCATGCAAAGCAATGGGACTTGGGGAAGCTTATGTTATGTCTGCCACCAGCTTGCAGTTCAAAAACAACACATTCGACACGATAATCATGTTTGGAAACAACTTTGGAATTGCAGGGGATGAGAAGCAGACTATATCGATGCTTCGTACTCTATACAAAATCACAACACCTGACGCCATCATTCTTGCTGGTAGTGTAGACGCTCTGAACACCAACAATGAAGATCATTTGAAGTATCATGGGATAAATCGTGCAAAGAACAAGCCACCGGGTCTAGTGAGAATCAGGGTCAAGTATAAGGAATATGTAACTGATTGGTTTGACCTCTGGTTAGTTACGCTCAGCGAATTGGACAGAATTACTAAAAAAAGCGGATGGCAGATCGACAAGATATACCAAACCGGTAAGGTTAACCAACCAGCATATGTTGGAATTCTAACTAAGAAGTGAATATCATGACAATTTACGCACTTGGAGATAAGAGACCCGAGATAGCACCATCAGCATATGTTCATCCCCAAGCCGCAGTAGTCGGAGATGTCAAAATAGGAGAACGAGTGTTTATTGCGCCAATGGTGTCTATTCGGGGAGACCGCGGGAGAATCGAGATAGGTGATGAAACAAATGTCCAAGATGGAGCGGTTATTCACTCAGATTCTAGTTTTGTAACGAAGATTGGGCGCAGGGTCAACATTGGTCACAATGCTACAATCCATGCTGAAAGTATAGGAGATAACGCTGCAATAGGGATGGGTGCTGTTCTTATGCTAGGAAGTAGAGTGGCGGCAGGAGTGATGATTGCTAATTCAGCTCTTCTTCACAGCAAGACCAAGACTGAGCCAAATAAAATCTATACTGGGGTTCCTGCAAAATACATGCGAGACCTCGATCCAGCCAGCGATGCTCGGCGGGCAATAGATGAATATCTAGACACATATGTTGCGAACACGCAATCGTATAGGAAAGACCTGCGAAAGATAGAAGATTAGATTTATCTTAGACCCATAAGTTTTTGAACGTAATTAACTATTGTTAATACATGATTGAAACAATAGAAGGCACAATAATTTCTTCTAGTTTGGGTGAATTCTCCAAGAAGAAGATAATCTATGGATACCTAGGGATTGAACTACCAGATAAGAAACACATCAAGGTAAAAATTGATGCATACACGTGGTTCGATACACTGAATCTAGGTGATGAAGTAGTTGTTGAGATTGAACGCTTAGCTAACACAAACATCATTGTTGCAAGAAAAATCCAATTGAGAACTGACTCAGACGTTTCATCAGAAGAAGCCACTGCAACTACGTAAAGACTTGGTCTGTGGAAGATGATAGGTTGCTCAGATAGATGAGATTATACGGCAATCTAAATGGCTGCTCGTTCGAGGAAAGATAATGGAACGCATATTTACTGGTTCAATAGTCTCAGCACAATTAGGGAACATGGGATCGAAGTATTATGGTTTCATAAGTATTGAAACTGAAGAGCAGGAGCACCTCAAAGTCAAAGTGACTGCTTATACAAAGTACGACACTCTTGATATTGGAAAAAGAGTCCACATTGTTGCCGAACCTCTTGGTAACATGGGAATTATGACAGCTAAGTCAATACTACTGGCAGAATAATGAGAAACGTGTGACCCTTCTCTTAAGTTTAGTATGAAGGGGCTCTGCAATCAATATACACGCTATACTTTTAGCGAAAAATGCATTATCCTCAGTGCGTTGATAAAATGAGGATAAACCTATGCCAAAGCTTCCTTTGAGATACTTTTGTTACGTATGTGGTCACTCAAATGATTTAGAACTGGATGTCCCGCCAGCGCCAAAAATTGAACGTGATCAAATCAAATGCGGAAACTGTGGAGATGTCACACACCTATTATTAACCGCATGTCCGAAGTGCGAGAAAACATTCAGATACTTCCTTTCAGATCTCGATTTTCCAACAGAGATTGTTACTCTTTCTGATGCCTATGTTAAACTAATAGATGGTGTTCGAAATAGTCTCAAAGACCACATCAAAGAGTTTAATGTTCCTGTACCAAAAAGGTGGTCAGTGAACCTGAACTGTGAATGTGGAGAGGAATACACCGCTGAGATTCTTCTCCCGCAACTGCCTGATTGATATATAACTCTCTCTCAATGAAGAAGTTTATGATAGATTAAAAGGCATCATCCGATTACAACATCATAGTCCAGATAAACTGGACATTTCATTGAGTTTACAACAAGACAATATTGATGAGCTCCTTCAGCCGCTTTTGCCATTCTCTTTCGATCCTTTTCGGTTTCAACTACTATCTTCGCTTTGATTGTGATCTGAGCA
>PJET01000016.1 GCA_002825515.1 Candidatus Thorarchaeota archaeon MP11T_1
GGATGAAACAACAGCGTTTCGCAAAATACCCAATTCCAATCTCGATGAAAATGCCGCCTCCTTTTCCAGGACTTGAAGAAACTTGACTCGCCGGGTCCACCATTTTTCACTCATTATATCACGAATTTGTTAGAGTTTTTATCGCAGTGACGCAAATTCACACTTTGAGGTGATTGGAGATTGTTTCTCGATATTGGACTATGGAAGATCTCCAAAGAGAATAGCGATGAATTTCGAAATCTGGTGCACAAATTTGTTGACTATCAGAGAAGCAACCGTGACGAGTGGCCCTACAAGAAAGCACATTTCTATATGATGCGTAGCGACGACGAATCCGTTGAGTCTTGGATGTACATTGACATATTTGACAGCCATGAAGACTTCAAGAAGATGGATGCTGTGATCAACAAGATGCTGGAAACAGATCCTGAAATGAAGACCACTTTTGAAAGAATGTTTGCCCTGCAGGTTCCTGATTCGTGGAAGACAACACAATGGTCTGAGGTTGAGGAGCTTCACATTGAATAATGGAACTAGAGAGTGAGCGCATCAAGATTATTCGAATCTCGCCCGGCCCACCATTCATCTCATTTCTATGATGTTATCATCATCATCTGGCTACTCTTCTTTTCTTAACAACCCAAGCAATTGCAATAATAACAGGGATAGCAGTGATTATGGATAAAATCGCAGGTAGGGTCCAATCTATCGGCAAAGGATCATCCAACACCGAAGCAAGAATGTATTCTCGAAGCATCTGTCGGATTTCATCCGATTGACCAATGAGTCCAGAAGTGAACACTGCAACAAGATTGTAATCAGGTGCTACGAAAATATACTGGCCCCACATTCCTGCAGCATAGAACACTCCGATATCGTGGAGAGTCCACCACAGGTAGCCGTAGCCATATTGGTCATCTAAAGTAGTATATGTACTTGTAGAATCTTCTACCCAATTTGCAGATACTATCTGTTCACCATCCCATTCTCCATTTTTAAGAAAGAGATAGCCGAATTTGGCCATATCTAGCGGCCTTAACTGAAGATCGGAGCCTCCAAAGTATACACCTTGCATGTCTCTGGGCCAATAGACTTGTTCTATTCCTAATGGATTGAAAAGGTATTTCCGACCAAACTCTAGGGTGGTCATGCCCGTATTCTCTTGAATTATTCCAGAGACTAAATGTGGGGGTCCACCTTGATAACGCCATATCTCATTAGGCTCAGCTTCCATAGGTCGGTCGAGGATATACTGCACACCTCCACTTGTATTGAAATTGAGGTGCCACTCTCCGTTACTGATTTCTAGGAGTCCAGATCTCATGGTAAGCAGGTTTACAAGAGTAAGGCGTTCCTTACGCTCATCCATGTTAGCGAAAGTGCGATTTGGGAAGAGAGAAAGAACAGTTTGACTCACATTATCGATGAATCCCTTGTCAATGGCGATACCAGTGAAACAAGAAATGAAACTTTTCGTTACTGAATACAGGTAATGTGTTCCATTATAGGAATTACCTTTACAATGACCTGACCCAGGATTCGGGTACTCCTCAAGTACTACATAACCATGACGTACAACAATGACGGAGTGAATATTTTGATTCTCATCTATGATGTGGTCAATCATTTCCTGAAGCTTGGCGGCGTTCATATGCTGTTCTTCAGGTGTTGAGTTACGCCATCCGTTCGTTGGCCAATATTCTTCTACCAAATCATTGTCTTGGATTGCTCCATGACCAGATTCTGAAGCACACAACTTGCCAATCTGAACAATGGGGACTGTTGTTGAGAGAATTAGAAGTATAGAAAAAAATAAGGCAGATATCGTCAAGAGGGGGATTCTGCGTGACATGACTATTACATATTTTGCATTGTCATTATCCATATTTAATCTCGGGACAGCGCACCTTCTCCCATTTGAGTCGTCTCCTGATGATGTCAAACAGGTGCACGATTCAGAGAGTGTTGTTCTCATGGATTTCCATTCCTCGTAATTTCGCGAACGCAATTACAGAGATCAAAAGGATCATTCCAAAACCTGCAAGGAGCCAAGCAAACTCCTGTGCTACAAACTCCTCGCGTGCTAACCCCTCCAGTTCAGACCCCTCGATTATATCATGTTCAGTGTTGCCCAAGAAGGTGTTGTTCTCTACAGTGTTGGACCCTAAGACATCTAGGTAGATGCCAATCCTGTTGTTGCTGCAGGTGTTGTTCGCCACGGTGTTGAAATCTGATTCATCGAGGTAGATGCCATAGTCATTGTTGTTGCAGATGTTGTTCGCCACGGTGTTGGAATACGATCCTTTGAGGGAGATGCCAATGCCGTTGTTGTTGCAGATGTTATTCTCAACTATGGTATCGCTTGATCGAGTATTCAACTCAATTCCGTAATAACTCCCGCTGCAAATGTTATCTGAGATGTAATTATACCGGCTATACTCATAGATGGGATGGAGTCCTATAATAATGCCTGAAACTTCGTTATCAGTGAAATTATTCCCCATCACTGTATTATAATCGCAAGGTAGGCCCCAGCCAAGAAACAACCCCTGTTCGTTGTGTGAACAGACATTATCCAAGACATCATTATGCGAACTACCATCAAGAAGGACTATCGGATTCCATAAATTCTCGGAACAATTATTGTTCTGGATTAGGCTGTATGATGAGCCTACTAGCATCATTCCTGAACCAGCATTGTTTACACAGGTATTATTGTCAAGAATGACAGACTCAGATTGGTCGACAATAATTCCGTAAAAATTGCCATAGCAGGTGTTTTCAACCACCTTAGCCTCATAGACATTGTACAAATAGATTCCAGCCCGAAAATTCCAATAACCTGTCAGTATCCCGCCGTCCCAGGAAACTCCCCAGTTGGGTGCAGTCGCGCCAGTGGTCACACAGGACCGTATATCGAAATAAGTTGAAAGGACGTTTCTAATATCGATTCCGTTTATGTCCGCTCCGCCAACATCGATTGAATACCCCTCGATGATGTAGGGGTCAAACTCAGTACCCGTGCCTAGCCATTCTTCTTCCTCAGCCTGTTCTATAAAGTCTTCATCACCATCAATGAAGATGGGATCGTGAACCTCAACTAGAAGCGCTTCCTCCATAGGCGTTGGGGGCGGATAGTCAGTTGGTTCTGCCTTTAATCCAAGCGAGTGCGTACCGATAATCAAATCCTCGTAATGAGTGTCTTGCACTTGTTGTACAGGAACCAAGGATCGAAGCTCATCTCGATCTGGAACAGCACCTATGAGCTGACTTTCTTGCGCTTGAGCAGTACTTGTTTGTTGCTCTACGTTGTTCAGTAGAGCTTCAATGACCGCAGTTTCTATGTCACTTGACCAAACTGCGGGATAGGAAAATTCGTCTATTGACAGATTTGCCGCAATATTGTAATCGTAGCTTTTAATCGGTGTTAGAAACAGACCCATTCCTGCCAAAGACATAATCGCACATAGATAAACAGCATGCAGTCTTAATCTCTTCTTTCTCATTATCTCATCTCCCAATAGTGTTGAAGAACGACGATGCTCACTCCCCCTTTGACGCAACCCTCATAAGCTCCTAATAGCCTGCAATTGTTCACAAGAACACCGAGATCGGTCACGCCTTCATTCTTCCAGTTGATGTCCAGCGGTAGCTTGTACCTCTGCTAACTTTCTAGAATACCTTAGAAGCCCAAACCCTTGAAGTGAATAGTAGAATGGAATGATGTAGAACCCCACTTTCTGGACTGCCACCTGGGCAGTCCCGAAAAAAATACCGGAAACATACACTCCAAAAATGACTACTGGTATTATCACGATTAGAGCATAGAAATTCCCGTAGTCCTTCTTGAGGAGGATGGCAATCGAGTAGATGACGGCCGCAAGTATAGCAAACAACCAGAAGAATTCTGCCGCGAGGTTGTGGATAGCTCCGTATAGGTTTCCGGCGAAGATTGCTGATACTGCCCAGAAAAGGGCTCCAACAAGACCAAATATCGCCCCTATCCAACCGAGTGCCTTCGAAAGTGTCGTTTCTGTGAAGACAGTGCGCCACGAAAACCAGAATACTATTGAGAGTGCTGCAGCAAGGGTAGTGGTAGTTGCATAAAGGAACCAGTTCAGAGGCGTGGGAACGCCATATACCTCTGAGTATCCGATCCAGCTTATCATAACTCCCCAGAAGTCATATCCCCCTGGATAGAGAAATAACATGATTATGGAGGTGATAATGACAAGCTGAACGCTCAGAACTATGGCACTCCAACCTCCAATTCTCTTCCAATTCAAATCCATCCCCACACACTCCTTATTCATCTTCGTCTGAGGAAAACGACTACTAACACAATGACAATTGGAGTACCACCAACAGCCAACCAGACATAGGGTGAAATTGGTGGGGGTATTGTTATTATTGGTTCCGCGTCATCAACAACGATGTTGTCGACAGCACAGCCAGTAGCATTCCCACCCCAGACCTCGAGATAGGTAGAACTTGTGACATCATTGCTAACAAAGTCAGCTTTTGGAGTTCCATTTAAGCTGACCACAAACCGACCTGTACTTGTCCTGTTTACTTCAATGTGGTGCCAGCCTTGTAGGGGTATATCTGTGATGTCTATAACGGCGTGACTAGATTCAACCGACTGCCAGACGATAAATTTACCCTCAGTCATATAAGCTCCTACGCATACAAACGTTGAGGGCCCAGCTCTTGCTGGTACAGCACCGTCAGACATGAACAGGAGATAGATATATCCTTCACCATCATCTTGAACTAACATATCACAACTCCAAGTCCCACCATTGACTGTGCTGTCGTGTCTGGCGACATTGATATCGTCATCAAGTACTGTCAACACACCGCCTGTATCTGAGAAATTGCCTTCTATCGTAACTGTTGAGGTTGGACTCTCATATCCGAATATTGTCCAACCATCCAATCCAGTTTCGAAGTCATCACTCCAAACCATAGCAGCATTAGTTGTGGTTGTGCATACAGAGATGCATAGCACAAACATAGCTAATCCTGCAATCAGTTGTATCCATCTTGTTTTCATTCAATTATCCTCCCATCCTTTGTTTAGTCGAATTTTCTTATTCCTGTCACCAATTTCCGTTCTTTCTATGTCAGACGACATTCACAGTGACATTCTTTGTGATTGGGCACGTACCACTCTCATCAGTGTACGGGTTCCCATTGACCTCACTATACCATGTACCACTGAAGGTGTGATTGCCAGTAGCAAGCTCCCCGGGCTTGAACTGGATGTAATAGATGATATAATACACATCCAGCTCGCTATCTAGCCATTGGGCACATGATAGCTCAATTGGGATACCATTAATGGTAAGCTCGAAAGTAGATGTTTCAATGAACTCGTTCTTTTCAAGTTCAGAGAGCTCAGACCAGTAAATTTTCGGGCTGTATTGTCCCTTTGAGTTCCATCCATGGTGCACGTGTGTATATTCATCTGCTGAAATCGTATACACACCGGATTCAGGCACTCCTTCACCAAATATCCAAATGCGAGGCCCTTCTAGATTCATGAGTGGTAACGGTGGGGCCCCCAACAGACTGATCGAGAGGGATGCTATGGACAAGACTGTGATTAGACTCGTAGCCACGATGATTTCTCTACGGACGGAATACGTACCCAATCCTATCTTTGAACTAGGTTTCAGTGGACAGGGGCTCAAACTCTCTATTCTTTCTCTTTCACGCATTTCAACCGCCTCATTATTTTATCGAACAAGTATCTGGACAGATCAGTAGGAGGTCTGTCATCTGGAATGGGGATCTCCCATTCCTCAGCAAGCTGTTGAAGTGTGTCTGTGCATTGGTTCAAGTGGTCACATGTGCCGCAATCACCCTGATGATCGAACCATGTCTGGACCCCAATCTTTGGTGAGTAGAGAATATACGTTTCCATGTCGTAGGCTGGACAAAAGCCCACAGCAATACCATAGCGTGTATTCATATGTCTTATGTTGATCCGGTTTATTGATGCTGCATTGCGAAGTAGTTTGTTGATTCGCGCTTCTGCAATTCGTTGAGCCTTGCTCACAAAAGGTCTTGATACGTTCAACTCATTGGCTATCTTGTAGGGGCGGACATTCTGTTTCCTCTTCAGCCAGATGTACGCCTGTTGTTTGGTTGGATAAAGCAATGGAGCGAACGTTTCGCTTTCCTCCTAACTTGATTGTTAACCTTACGTTGGCAACTATATCCTAATGATCCTTTGATATATAAATTAACCGACTAGAGGTTAACTTGATGATTATGGCTTGCAAGAGTTCGAATCACGCCCGACCCACCACTTCTTCTTTCTCAAGCATTCATTCATTCTTCTATAGATAGTCGACTGTCTATTGAGCGGTCTAGTCCACGACTTCGTCGGACACCAGGACCGAAGATAGGTCTAGGTTCTTGCGGCATCAAGGAAGTATATGCCTGTGACTATGCCATTCGCTAATTGGAACCAATACCACCAGCCACCAATACCACCAGATCCGATTAAAAGGGCCAAGAAGGTCGCAGCGCCAAAAGCTACAAACACCAAGGCAGCAACAATGGAAAACTGGCTGAATTCTTCGCGATGCAACCATGCAAAAATTCCTGCAGCTATCCAACCCACGCCTCCGAAAATATACCCGATGGCATAAAAAACTGCGGGGTCGAACCCAACAGGCAACAACAAGGTGTAGGTTACCAAGTAGGTTAATAGGGGACGGGTGATATCCATCAAGATGAAGCATATAGCACTGACTAGCGGAATGACGTTCCCGCTCTCTCGCCATAGTCCAAAGAATCCTATAATGATTAGGATCCAAGCCAGGATAAGTATCTGGAAGTGAAGCTGATAAGCATCTGCAGCCTCCGTCCAGCCAAGATTTCCTGGTATTCTTATTAGTGCGATGAGGAAACCACCAATAGCACCGAGTACAAACGAAGCTTTTATTCCATTATTCAACGATTCTCTCCACTCCTACTAGTGTTGAGAGGCGAATCAGTCTTTTTTCAACTAGTCTTTTTTTCACATTCTAATCCTCCCATCCTTTGTCCACACAACAAAGAACTGAACAGATTGGATATCCAGTGTTCAATATCTCTGTTTCTTTAGCTGGCATATACAAAGAAACCTATGGAGATGTATTCTCTAAGAAAGAACTTCACTACACAACGATAGAATCTCGCCCGGTCCACCACTCTTTCTTCAAAATGCCACAACAGCTAACTGAGAGATGATTGTCATCGCTTTAGTTCTTGATATGTAGTAAGTCAGCCTGCAAACCCTAGAGACAAAGTTAAATCAAACCACACAAAGTTCTGGATTGTTGAAATGCAGTGACTAGCGAATCTAACAGTTTCTCTTGGAAAGGACTAGCTGCACTCATTGTAATTCTCATCATTGTGAGTATTATCGCTTTTCTGTTATCCAGCATAGAGGGTTTTCTTGCAGGTGTTATTGTCATCTTCATAGGGTTCCTTATCAGCTTCTTCCGAGATGATCTGAAACGCGTTCTTGGACTCTCAGCTCAACAAAAGGAACCAACTCCAGTTGCTGAGGCTGAAGAAGACCCTCTTGAAAAACTGGACAAGATGATAACATTGGACATGGACAAGAAGATTACAAAAGAAAGACAGAGTATCGCGAAGACAATCGCCAAATATAACGAAAAACCCAAGAAACAGCAAAAGCTAGGTCCTGAGATTGTTGAAAAAGCAACTGCTCTTCTTGCATTGCTCGATCAGGCAAAATCTCACGCCATTCAATCTAACAAACCTGATTTGGTTGCACACTACGAGCAAATTGTAGTAGAAATCGAAGGAATCCGTGAGAAATATAGTCTGTAAGAAGTAATCCATTCTGACGAGAGACTGTTGGTGTTCGATTCTCGCCCAGTCCACTATTTTCTCAATCTCTCGCACGACTTCTTTTAGTTATCCAATTTCAAATCATCATTGCCATGATTCCCACTTTCTATAAACGCATCAATACGTTTACCAGCCCATGGCAGAAGGATTCCAAATCCAAAAACCCAACATCCAATGAGAAGGGCAAACAGGCTTAGATAGACTGGTGAGAGAGGTGTGGGATCGCCATACAAGGGTCGCAGAATTCCTTGAAACCAATAGATGAAGATAAGAGGGAGAGAAAAAACTGCTAATAATACAATAATCTTGAGACCAAGTGATTTTGCAGCATCAGGATTGAATACGATTTGAATATCCTCTTCTTCACCGTTCATAGTTCTTACATCCAAATCAATGAGTAGTTTCTTTATCATACAATTGCAATATCAAATCTCGCCCGGTCCACCACTCACCACTTTGGCCTATTAATTATCAATTGCAATCCAATGTAATGGTTCATCATACTTTCCAGAAAGAATATATCTTTGGTTTAATTGACCTCAAGTGGGTAGAAATGAGTGGCATACATCGTTTTCGAATATTGACTGCTGTTATGGTTCTTATTCTATTTTGCACTGGGATATATTTGATATCGCTAGAACCAAAAACAGCTTCATCCAATAGTTCTAAGCAAGGATCTCTTGAACTAGTTAGTAGTTCTGCGAGCTTGAATATTCCTGAATTCACCGAAATTTGGAAATTTCAGCATACTTGTGCTATTCGCGAGACGGCACCTGCAATTAGTGATCTTGATGCTGATGGGCGATTAGAGGTTATAATTAATACCGGGGTTTATGTCGATAAGGTGTATGCATTAGATGCATTAAATGGGTCGATAAAATGGGAGGCTACTGCAAGAAAAGGGATGGGAGCACCAGTTTTAGGTGATTTCAACGGTGATGACCTTCCAGATGTAATCATACCAGATGAAGATAGTATCAAGGCATATTGTGGAGTAAATGGATCTCTAATATGGAACTATCCCATAACTGATGCATCTTCCACGACCAGTTCCGCAACATTATCTGATATCAACGGCGACTCCAAGCTCGAAGTATTAGTTGGCGGGGGTGATGGTAGACTTCATGTTCTCAGAAATAATGGCTCCTTATTTTGGCAATTTCAAAGACATAACGCTGACGCCCATGCGAGACCAGGCGCTGTTGGCGATGTAGATGGAGATGGGAAACTCGAGATAGTGCACTGCCAAAACTGGTTCGACTTTGATCCATATGGCATCTGTTATGTGTTGAATGCAGAAGATGGGTCAGTTCTCTGGTCAGATTCGTATTCTGAAGTCGCTGTACTTGAGGCTCCAGTGATTGGAGATGTCAGTGGTGATGGAAACGTGGATGTCCTCATTACAGTTGGAGCAAGTAATGATGGAGAGGTCATACTATACAATGGACTTGATGGAAGTATAGCTTGGAGATACGATCGTTCGCCAGGATCACGAACGAGTCCAGCTCTTGGTGATATCAACAATGATGGTAAAATAGAAGTGGTTATGGGATGGTCGCTTGGAGTTATAGCTCTTAATGGAACTGATGGTGCAAAACTGTGGGAAGTGCCACATGAAGTCATTGTTTATTCCTCACCTGCACTTGCTGATCTGAATAATGATAATGTCCTCGATGTCATAATTGGCGGTGGCTATAACTCTCGAAAACTCTACGTATTAGATGGTGCAACTGGCAGCCAGATTTGGAGCTTCACTACACCACTAATTGATCATCCAACGCTCCAGGAAACAATGCATGCTTCGCCGACTCTGTGGGATATTGATAATGATACCGACTTAGAACTAATCGTGCAGGCAAATGGTTACACATACGTATTCAATATTACAGGATGCGGTTATCGTATCTTCTGGCAGGGATATGGTAGCACGAATGAATTCACAGGAACTCGCTGTCTATCAGATATTGATCCTGACTCCGATACAATATCTTCACTAACTGAGTCTGTTCTAGGTACAGATTCAGATTTACTTGATTCAGATTCAGATACATTGCCTGATAATGAGCTGTATATTTACGGAACCAATCCATTAAGCGGAGATACTGATCAGGACAATATGCCTGATGCATGGGAAATTGGTTATGGATTGAACCCTCTAATAGACGATTCCTCAGGAGATCCAGATTCTGATGGATATACGAACGTTGAGGAATTTCAAAATGGTACAAATCCGCTTATTTTTGACTTACATCCTACATCACCAACGACAACAACATATCCCGATTTGCCAGAATTTACTATGACATTGTTGCTTGCTGGTGTTGGAGTAGGATGCATATTTCTCATTGTTGGCGTCATATTTCTTAAGAAACGGCAGTAATTCCAGATTTCTCAGAAGAATAAAGGAGGTCGCGAGTTCGAATCTCAGCAGGTCCACCATTTCATATATGTCCTATTGCCATGCCAAACATCTTCTTTGCCTTGCCAGTTGGCTGCTATAGGAAAAAAAGTTTATCTGAAATCAATACGTAAATTTTGATGGAATTGTTTTTGGAGGAGTGTATTTACGGTCAGCTTTCAACAGGTAAGGATTTGGACTTCCATAATAATCGTGCTAGTAATTGTGGTACCATTTGTTAGCGGCAATCTGGTTTTACAAGCTTTTAACGAGCCTGTTTCCAAATTAGCGATGTTGAAAGTAATCCCTCATGAACCAATATTAATCATGGAGAATCAGGATTTCATCACTCAAGGGTGGCCTGGGAAGGGAACAATGAGTGAACCCTATCTGATAGAGGATCTTCAAATACAATGCGATGAGGAAACAGGAGTCTTCATAGCGAACACCACTGTCTTCTTCAAAATCACGAATTGCAGGTTTTTTACAATTACTGAGGAAATTTGGGGCGTGGCGGTTTGGCTTATTAACGTGACACATGGAGAAATTAGAAATTGCATATCCGAGTGGTGTGGTTGGACAATCGGGAATTCATCGCAATGTATTATGGAGTCAACTGATGCATCGGGTATTGCAGATTTGGTACTATGGAACTGTACCAGTTGCTCAGTTGTTGACAACTCCTTGAGTTCTGATGTCTGGGGCAGTGTAATCTTTGATACTTGCACCGACTGCGAATTTTCACGAAATACTGTGGTAGGAATTGAATCAGAGGGAATTTGGGTTATCAGAGGCATGAATTGCTCAATACAAGAGAATGAATTCGCAGAGAACCATATAGGAATAGGCTTGTTGGGATCAAATGACACCTCAATTCGTGATAACAACATTCATGACAGTGTGTACTATGGAGTTGAGATTTACAGTTGCGGAGATACTCAACTGGTTGGGAACACCCTTCAGAATAATGGTGTTGTCCTTCACCTTTGGGGCTGGGGATGGAACGGCCATTCAATCTCTGGACGAGAGTTCCTTAATGCCGATTATCTATTTCAAGACAACACTGTTAATGGAAAACTGCTAGGCGTCTTTCAAGATTTAGATGGGAATACAATTGATGGGATTTCATATGGCCAAGTTATTCTTTTGAACTGTAGCAACTTATCTATTGACCATGGAACAATTACCAATGCATCCATTGGTGTTCAGATTCTCTTCAGTGATAACTGTAGTATGACGGATATGACTATCGCTAACTGTAGCGCTGCTGGAACAGTCGTTGAGGAATCGAACAGCACTAAAGTATTAGGTTGCATCCTCTCCAACAATGTAGATAATGGCTTATTCTTTGAACGATCATTCAACGCTCTTGTTGCTAATAGCTCAATTTCTGGAAGCCGCATAGGTCTGGGACTATGGAGGTCGGGACTATGTGATATCCTCAATAACACTCTGAGCTTCAACACATGGGGAACTGAGTTCTATAACACCTCAGATTGTTTCTTTGTGAACAACACAGTACTGTACAATAAGGTGGGAGTATATCTAGCCTCTAGCTGCGATGACAATATGATTTTTGGTAACTCGATAGGATGGAATGAGTGGTATAATGCGCGAAGTGATAATTATAGTAACCAATGGGATGATGGAGTAAGCCGAGGCAACAGGTGGAGTGACTATGATGGCTCTGGGGTCTATGAGATTAATCATTATGAAGTGGATCGATTTCCTGAACTTCTGGTTGGACCTTTCCCTTACTTTGACCTAGGCTTAATCAGTATTGGAGTGGTTGGAGGAGCCTTCATCGTAATCATTCTTATTCATATAATTAGATCACGAAGAATCTCCAAGGAGATATGATTGAATTCCGTTCTGCATCATGAGTAAACCTTGACATTTATCATACTCTGGAGTCATTTTCAAAAAGGAGGTCGCGAGTTCGAATCTCGATCGCTCCACCACTTCTTCCTATTCTATCACATCAAGCCTATATACGGGTCATGTGACCAGGGATTTGAGCTGATTTAATGGTAGACCAGGAAATCTGGGAGAGCACAGTGCTTCAGGAATTTGAACTTCCTAATGGAGTGAAAGCCTCCAACCGAATAATGCGGGCTGCTACTTGGATGGGGCAGGCAGAGGAAGATGGAACATGTGGCGACACTATCTTTGAAACATATAATAAAATCAGGGCAGGCATTGTGGTGACTGGCTTTCAATATGTGATGCATGAAGGACAATCAGTTCGGCGGATGATTTCGAATTCAAAGCCTGCAGATGTTGAGGGGCTAAAACGCTTAGCAGGAATAATTCACTCATCAGGGGGTCTAGCAGCAGCTCAATTGGTCCATTGTGGATGCAAGAGTTTACCAAAATATTCTGGTAACGATATATTCGGACCCAGTGATATGGAAGTCCCTGGTCTTAAAGGAGAGATTGTTAAGGTAAAAGCTATGACAGTAGACCATGTTGAAGAGGTCACTCAGGCTTATGCAATTGCGGCGAAACGAGCAGAAAAGGCTGGCTTTGATGTTATAGAGCTTCACGGAGCTCATCATTATGGTCTTTGGCAATTCTTCGATCCATCATATAATCAACGACCGGAGAATGACCCGTATACAGGAACATCAATTGAAGGACGCAGTAAAGCAATGGTGGATGCTGTGCGAGCTATCAAGGATACAGTTGATATTCCAATCCAAGTTAAGGTAGATACAAGCTCTGATGCCGTCAGACCCGAAGAAGTAGGCGAACTAACAAAGAAACTGGCTGAAGCAGGCGCATATTGTGTGATATTCAGTGGTCCAAACCCAACTCGGAAACCAAAAGATATGGGAGATGTGTATTTCCTGAATGATGCAATGGTCATCCGTTCGATTGCACAGGATAGTGGTCTCTTATTTGGGCTGGTGGGAGGTGTCCGGTCCCCAGAAACTGTCGTCGAATTACTAACAGGAGAGGGAGATATGGATGCTGCTTTCGACGTAATTCAGCTTAGTCGTCCTATAATTAGTGAACCAGCACTCCTGCATCGTTGGACTGAAGAAGCAAAAATAGGGACCCAAGAACCTGCTAGATGCATATCCTGTAACAGTTGCTTTGCCGCTGGACTCAAAGGAGGAGTAAGATGCGTTCAGTTTGAAAGTGATTAGGAATAACTCCAAATGAGGGTAATCGAATCATACCCGGTCAACCACTCTTCTTTTTGATTCTGAGTAGTCATTATCTCCATTTTGATTGATTGACTTGACTTTTCTATTGTTTGACTACTGGACCCCAAGCACTCCGCTGATAGAAACTGCTGTCTGGGAGCAGTATATTCCACAACTCCACCTACCATCGTCATTAGTACCTCTATATCAGCAAGAGAGGCTTCAGGAACTGTCAGAGGATTGTCTGAGAGCATCACCAGGTCTGCAAGTTTCCCGACCTTAATGCTCCCCTTAGTGTCTTCTTGAAATGTGCCATAGGCCGCGTCGATTGTTATGAGCCGGAGGGCTTGCTCCACGCTGAGGGACTGATTCAACATCCAATCAGGGGGGGTGAGCCCTGTGTCCCCGATTTTAGTGACTGCCAAAGAAACCGCGCTCATAGCAGATCTATGCTCTCCCAGATTCCATGGAAAATCAGTACTTCCGAGTGAGGGTATTCCCGCTTCTACAATATCTCGCCATCTTGCTATAAGGTTCGAATATTCCTCATAAATCGGAAATTGGTAGTATTCTACGTCATCTGAGTTGAACCATGTGAGTTGGAAAGAAGCGAGAATTCCAAGATCGCTCATTCTCTGTATTTGGTCGTTTCTGAGCAGGACAAGATGTTCAATACGGTGTCTATACGCGTCATTCGATTGCCCATCTAGGGCTGATTCGAGCGAGTTCAGGACGACATCTGTAGCATTGTCCGTAACACTATGTATAGCAATCTGGAACCCAGCATCATGAGCTTCGTGGATGAGTGTAGTCAATTCAGTCTGGTCGAAATAGTGGTCCCAATTGGTAATCCAACCGTCCATGAAGATCTTCACTCCTCCTATCCTCAGCTTTGAACTATATTCTTGTCCGGGTTGATAGGCTTGATACCAATCGCCGAACCTATCAAACTGCCAGCTTAGTGGAAGATAGGCATTAATGCGAACGCGAAGGTTGTCCTGTTGATCCAAAGATATGAGCCCATCCAAGCGTTCTTGATTCACAAAGAGTTCAGAAATGCTAGTCCATCCACAGCTGAGCAGTGATTCAATCACTTCTTCCGACGATGATTGGTTCACATAACTCCGGTCACCTATATGATGAGAATGAGCATCATTGAAACCGGGCAGAAGTGTCCTTCCTTCAAGGTCAATGAACTGGGTGTCTGATCCTGCCATCGTGAGGATATCACTCTCGGTGCCTACAGCGACAATATACTCACCTTTGATGGCCAATGCCTCGATTTGTGCCGGGGATTGCTCCATAGTCAAGATTTCACCATTATATATGATTATATCAGGTGAAGAATCGGTTGTCCCATTCCAGAATCCTTGTGAAGCAAGATACAAGAGAGAAGCCAGCAAAAGGGCTATTACAACAGATGTAGCTACAAGCAGTCTGCTTCGTTTCATCAAGACAACCCCTTGTCCCTAACCAATCGAAATTCTAGTTTCAAAAGTTGGTTAATAATTAACCGTTCAAGTGTTTTATATGTCACTAAGACAAAAAT
The DNA here is from genome assembly GCA_002825515.1 of Candidatus Thorarchaeota archaeon MP11T_1. Next base: position 14,975 of record PJET01000016.1, read on the forward strand.
CGTCACAAGTCCGAATCTCGTCCGGTCAACCATCTATTTCTTTCTTGTCAGCACTAGTCTATAGCATACCTGCGTTTAAGGATAAGAACGATAATTATACCTAATATTAGCATGATTGGTATTGGGATGTATAGAGGAACCAATGGATCCCCGGACCAGTCAATGAAGTAAACGAGTGGGACTGAAACGATGATTGGTTCCAGCTCAGCTAGAAGCCCTACGAGGATTGTTTTCTTTGCAGTTGTAATTCCTACACAGAGTCTAGCCAAATACATAGCAAATACTAGCCTTAGAATAGTGTATGGAAGCGTATCTAGAGGGTTCCAAAATCTGAATCCCGAATACCAGGTTGACTCAATGTAGTCCCAAGTCATAGCTCTAATTGAATCAGGTCCAGGACCAATATCTACACGATGTGCGAATGGCAGGACTAAAGCTAGTAGGATCATAATTGCAGCTATGATAAAGAGAAACAAGCTGCGCTCTGATGTTGCTTTACTCATTCTTCAAGTCCTCAACAGACCTCTGCTGGACCACACTGGTAGTTAGTTAATTCATAATTATTTGTGTCCACGCCAGATTAGAATGAAAATCAATCACTAGTTCCATCAGTAGATTTGATCATTTTGACTACATTTGCTTGGAATCAATCTCTTTGAGAACATTACTTCATGAGTTTAAGTAATAGAAGTCGGACGCTATGTCTTCTGGATGCGTGGATGCCATGGTTCGGCTCGATCCCAGTAATACATGAAAAGGTCTCGAGTCCATTTGCGGAATTTTTCATCTTTTCCAAAAAATCCAATATAATGCATTTCTCCATTATGTCTGCGAAAGTGAACAACTGACTCTTTCTCATTGATTAGAAACGTGACACAGATTCGTTCGAGGCACCTTCTTTGTTTCAAATGTTCCACTTCTGGAGTGATTTTAATTGATTTTGTAAGATTTTGCTGCATAATGAATTTGAATTCTAGCCCTTTAGACACCTTCTCGTTGGTCACTTGAACATGGCTCGATTCACTCTGCTCTGCCATTGCCCAGATATACTCCTCCGAATCATAAACCATATTTCTGACTCGATTAAGAGTAGTCAAAGTGTCTCCGCAAAACTCCCCATTTGATAGCTCACCTAGCCTGTTAACAAACTCATAAGGAAGGCAGGAAATATCATGATCTAGGAAATAATTCCCATGTTTCAAGATGAAATTTAGATTTGAGAGAAGACCAATCGTTAGGTTACCCAGAGAGGTCACTTCATACCTACCATCAACTTTTTTCTCTACAAGTTTCGCGTCACTAAGTCTTTGTAAGTGCCTGAAGGTTTCGGTGACATTCATATCAAGAGATTTTGCAATCTGCTGCATCTTGAGACTCTGTTTTTCCACTTCAAAAAGTATGCTTGCTCTACGATTGCTGGCAAGCTCAAAAAGAACTTTGGAGATTTCTTCCTCCTCTTCATGGTCTGACATAGTAATGTTTTCGCACCCGTCCAAAACATTTCGTATCCACGTCAATTAAACCTTATCGCAAGTTCTGGCGAGTGATATCTTCGAGGGATAAAAGATGAATCCCCAAGAAAAAGAAAACTGTGAACGCGATTTCTCAATTGAACTTGTTTCTAACAAGCACCGGCTTTCAATCCTCTCAACCGACGCGAATGGAGGTGTCATAATAGAAGGAACACTTGGAAAACTGCAACACGCCTCATTTGTTGAACCTGAAATACTTGAAGTGAAGGGTAATTTCGGTGTCCTGAGATTACACTTGAGGAGTGGCGAAATTACAGTTTTTGATTCAGTCAAGAAATGTATTGGAGGTAAAACAGAATGAAATTAAGGGACAAAATATTGATCTTAATACTCGGAATCTTGATTTTTGGGAACATAGGTGCAATAGCATGCACGTATTACTCCACCGGGGTGATTGACTTGATTTTAGTCGTCGCACTCGGGTTCTTGGTTTTCATGGATGCTGGTGTAGTAGCGTGTTCGTACAGCAACAGTAGAATGACAAAACTGAGTAGCAGCTAAGATGTTGCCAAAGTTTTGCGTAAAAAACCGGGGCTCTGACTTCAATTAGAGCCCGTTTTTTCATTTCTATCGTAAATCCTATAGTTTGCTGTCCTGTAAGTAGTGATTTTACAAAGATACTAGCATCCAGCCTAC
>PJET01000046.1 GCA_002825515.1 Candidatus Thorarchaeota archaeon MP11T_1
GTAGGTAGTCAGAGCCGAATATCTCTCGTGCTATGACAATCAGCTTCTGGAAATATGAGGATAATACTCACTGAGTTAATCGGTAGCAGGTAGATGAAAAAAGAATGAGATGAGAGAGGAAGACCCTCTCTCAAATCAGTGTTTTTTTTGATTTTTGCGGTATCTAAATCAAAGTAGGGTCAGTCATAGTGAGTTTCTGAAAGAAATCTATCCGTCTAGAACCAGGAACATGCCATAATAGTCTAGGAGTTCACCAGATACGGTATCCCAAACCACCATCCTTTGACTAGGATTGTCAGGATCTTTGCATGTATACTGGACGTGTGTTTCATATTCACCCACGTCCCAGTAACCAGGTTCAAAGTAAGTATACCAGTGATACAAAGGCCCTGCTAGCCGTCCATCTAGCCACTCAGGCGGCACCCAGTCCTCTAAATTACCATGTCCTCTTGCAACTTTACTTAGTTTCACTTCATCCCAAGCATCATCGCTCGCACCAGATGGTCTAACCCACACGTGAACTTGTATTGGCTGTGGAAAGAGATCCAGCTCTATTTCCCAATAGACCCAGCCCTCTAAGATGAAGCTTACGACTGATTGCTCAAAGACGTTAAATCGGGGGTATGGGGGGCTGGGCAATGTATCATACACATATCCTGTAAAGATGCGTCCATTTCCATTCCATGCATCTGGATACCCAGGCACAAAGTAATAGTCAGGCGGCATAAACGGTGGCTTGTCAGCATCAACTGCTGAAATAAATCCAAACCCCATCATGACCACACCTATTATGGCCATTACCAAGACTCTTCTTATTTTACTCATTACATCACTCCCTAAATGTAGAGTCGGAAGCGTTTGCTTCCAATCATGAAATATAGTCATGGTTTGATAAAAGACTTCCAATAGCTGACTATAGCTCAATTAGAACAAATCGATATTTGTTGGATACATTAACCATCCGATAATTGGCTAATTTGAAAAGATTGAGGAGAGAGGGATTTTACTTCTCTCGATTTGTATCTCGAAACTACATCTTTTTCTCTCGCCTGTACAGCAGATAGCTGGGACCAAAGACCTCACATACCATGACGATTGTCGACTAGTGATACAATTGAAATATGATGAAGCTATGAAACAACATTGATTGTGAGCCTAGTATATAACATAATCAAAAATCAAAGGAAGATGAAAGATTGAGAATTGGTGAGTTCACAGAGGAATTTCTACTTCAGCTTGCCAAAAAAGCATATGCCCAGGGTGATGCTCAGTTCGAAATCAAACCAGAGAACTGTGCCTTGCTTGTCATTGATATGCAGGATGAATTCGTCAAACCTCATTGGTCACCAGACTGGGTTCCTGAAGCCACTAGGCAAGTTCCGCGTATCAAGAAGTTAATTGGACATTGCAGACGTAGCAATGTGCCTGTCATCTTCACAGTGTATTCAAAGACACACAACTACATGGATCGACCGAAAACAGGGAAATTCATGCCTGGACGGTATTCCGACCTCGATATTGATTTTTCTCAGTTTTATCAGGATGGTCGAGTCTGGCATGAGCTTGAACCACGAGAGGATGAGATAGTGATACGAAAATCATCCTATGGGGCATTTTACGATACGCCGCTTGAAACGATTTTAAAAAACTTGGAAAAAGATACTGTGATAATAACTGGCACTCTAACAAACTACTGTTGTAGCACATCAGCAAGACAGGCATACGAAAGAAGCTTTAAGGTTGTGTTCGGAAGTGATGTGACAGCAGCTGATGATCCAGAACTGCAAGAGTTCGAACTGAAAGTTATGCGGAAGGGCTTTGCCAAAGTGTTGACATCTGACGAAATCATTGCTGCTTTAAGCTGAAACTGCATCTATTTCTCAAGCACCTCTTGGTCTATCCGAACGGATCTAGAGTGACCTGAGATGAGGTATCATGACTGGATCTGGTTTGGATTTAGTGTGCTTGGGCCCTTTGCGGGAACAGAAGCACTCTAGGAGGAGCGGCGATAGCGTCGTATAAACCTAGATGAGAGTTAATAAAGAAAGAGTGTGGAGAGAGGAAGACCCTCTCTCTCACCAATGAATTTGTGAGTCTTTTAGTGTCTGAATCAAAGAAAGTTCAGTCATGGAGGGTTTCTGAAAGAAATCTATCCATCAAGAACTGTTAGCAATCCATAGAAGTCAAGGGGGGTCCCATAATCTGGCCCCGGGATAGTATTCCAACACACCATCCTTTGACTAGGATTGTCAGGATCTTTGCATGTGTATGTGACGTGTGTTTCATATACACCCGCGTCGAAGTAGTACGGTTCAAAGTAGGCATACCAACGATAATTAGGCCCCACAAAATGTGGGTCGCCCCAAACAGCAGCCGCATTTCCCCACGAATTTCGACTTAGCTTGACTTCGCACCAATCACCACCTGAACTCTTGATCCACACTTGAACTCTTATTGGCTGCGGAAAGAGCTCCGTTTCATCAACAGGCTCCTCTGGGTCGACATAATACGCCCAACTATGCAGGACAAAGCTCGCCTCTGATCTATAGATTTCGTTGCCATCCCATCCTGGAAAGATGCGGTATGCATCTGGATATCCAGGATATCCATCAAATCTGGGTGGCATAAATGGTGGTTTTACAGCCTCAACAGCTGTAATCAGTCCAAACCCCAGCATGACCAACCCAATTATGGCCACCACTAAAGGTCTTCGTACTCTACTCATTTACATTACTCCCATTATTTTAGAGTTGGAAGCCATCGCTTCCAATCATAGCAAATAATCAGTGTTAGATATAAAGCCTTCAATAGTTGGCTATAGCTCAGATATAACATATCGGTATTTGTTGGTTCCCTAAGAGAAAAGCCCACGAGTTTGTAGATTCTCAATTTGATTTCTTGTAACCTCGTGTTTGAGATATGGATATACAACCAATCGTTCTGCTTGTGAGATTTAGACTCACATCCAAAACAGAAAGGAAGAAAGCATTATCAAATCGTGAAGTTTCTGAGTTGAATTTCTAAATAGTTGCGTAATTGATGCTCTTTATTATTGAAATGAAGTTTGTTGCCATTCAAAAGTCCATACTTGGTGAAACAAATGAAAAGAATAGTCTCATCTAGATGGATAGTTTTCACTATATTGTTCATTCTGACTTCTATAACGACCTTCAACTCAGAATATACTTTGATAAACCAAGAAATAATTACGAGTACACAACCATCTCAGATTGAGTATTTGATCATTACATCAAACTCTTTTGTTGATGAGGTTCAACCACTCGCTAAGTGGAAAACTCAAAGAGGATTATTTGCAGCAATTATGACAGTTGAGGATATAGAATCACAATATGCTGGCTTTGACCTTAGTGAAAAAGTCAAGAACTGCATTTGGAATTATTATGAGAATGAAGGCACTACTTGGATAGTTCTAGCTGGTGGAGAGAACATTGTTCCCACAAGAACCGTATACACCGATGGAGCATATGTCAGTAGTGACTACTACTATGCCAATCTTGACAACAACTGGGACATCAGCTCTAGAGGGGTCGCAACAATCGTTGATACAAATGACTGGGGGGCTGAAGTATACATTGGAAGATTACCCGCTGACACCAGCACGCAGATGGAAGACCTCGTGTCTAGACTTATCGAATACGAAAGAAACCCTCCACTAGGAACATGGATGAAGACTGCAGTATTTGCGGGAGCATTTGCCAGTTTTGACTCGGACATAAATGGTAACGATGTCTTCGATGATGATGACTATAGCGGTTTTGACTCAAACAGAAATCACAACTGGTTGGTGGAAAATATCATCCCCTCTGATTGGAATTGCATTCTACTTGGTGAAACTGAAGGCATTCAAACAACACAATACTCCTATGACTATTCCATAAACGAATCAATACTTGTGGAATGTGTCAATGATGGCGCATCCATTGTGATGTCAGATGCACATGGTTCACCCACATCGACCCAAAGGTCAGTCTTTATAGATGATGTAGATGGGGATGGTCTTTTTGATCAGGGAACTGATGATATTGGAGGACGCGTCTTCTTGTCAACATCGACTCCTTTTAATGCTGGAAATAAACTTGGATTCTATTTCCTTGCAGCATGCTCAACAGGAACCTTTCTTGGTCTTGAGTGTTTGACTGAATACATTACTCGCACAAGTGGAATCGGATGTATAGGAAGTTCTGGGTCAGCATACTATGATCCAAACTGGTATGATGGTGAAACACTGGGCTGGTACACACAAGGCCTCCTAGAGAGATTCTGGAGACAGATTTTCAGTGAAGATGGGAATCATCCGGGGAAGGCACTTGTACTTGCAAAGGAAAAGTATAGCGAAGACTATGTCCTACTGAATCCAGATGCATACGATGGAGGACGTACATTAAGTCAGTATAATCTGATGGGTGATCCTGAAGTCCCTCTCTGGCTTGATATTCCACTGTCACTGAACATCAGCACAACTACAAACAATGCTACAAGAACCATTTCTGTTCTTGTAGAAACTGATGACTCTCCAATTTCTGATGTCGTTGTCACAATGGTCGGTGATTCTGTCTATCAGCGAGCAGTCACAGATGTCAATGGCGAGGTACAGCTTTCTATGCCGAATGTTCAGAGCTTGAGGGAGGTCACAATTACTGTTTCAAAGAACGGTTTTACTCCTTCAGAAGCAGAAACTACTATTCCACCAGTTGAATTTGGGATTAATATATTGAGCATTGAAACTGCTGCAATCACTGTTGTAACAATCGCAATAGTAGTGGGGATAGTGGTCATGGTAAAGAGAAGAACTTGATAGGGTGCCTGTAAAAACAGTGAAAGAGAGAGGAATAATCTCTCTCGATTTTAAACTGCATCTGTTTCTCTTGCCTGTAACACAGATAGTCAGGCCTGAATACCTCACGAGCCATGATGATTTCTCTATCTCACATACCTTATATGACACAGTTTACTTCAAACTCTAAGTCGGTGGGAGAATAGTGTCTTTGACCAGTGCGGATGAAAAGGTAATTCAGAGGATAAAGGAAGGCGCGCACAAAGCATACCCAGAGGATCGCTATGTTGACCCCGCCTTGATACCAGGAGGTGTTGTCACTTTCCTGTCACTCACATTCCTTCTGTTTCACTTTATTTTCGCTGATGGTTTTCCCATCCCTTTTGAGCTCGCATTGAGCGGTACACTTATCGGGATTTGCCTACTCATCCCAGGACTCATTGTTTGGTACTACTTCAGGACAGTGTATTCTTATCTCGGACTCAGGAGGTTCCAAGTGGCACTTTCAATCACTGCACTTGAACTTTCAAATCATGGTCACAAAGATGTCCAGCCGCTCATTGACTCCATCTATCCTGCGGAATATGAGTATCTACGCATCTTTACGGCAATTGGTCCCAGTACTTTACTTAAACGGATGGAAGGTATACATTGGGATTCCGAAACACTTGCTCGGATGACTCGACAGACTGAAACCTACGCCGCTTCACTAATTGGATTTGTTGGAGCACTGGCACTCATTGGAGGATTAATCTTCCTTCCTGTATACTTTCTGATGTTCCTGATGTTACGAATACAAAATATGTTCCTTCTATTCTTGGATTTTCTTCTTCTCATTTTCGGAATAGTAATACTGCTTCATACCAGACGAAAGCTTAGGGCTCTCAAGGATACTATGCCTAAAGAAAGCGCCCCGACTGATATACCCCGACTCGTTGATATTACGTCATCAGAGTGTTCGGTTGACGATGTTCTTTCATTGATCAGCCTTGGTTATTCGCATCCGCTTCGAATTCTCGTACTGGGAGCATACAACACTCTTGAGTATACTGGAAGAGTCTACCATACTGGAAACGGGATTGAACTTCGCGAGGCTTTTCTACTACCAACAATTAGGATGAGATAAGAGATCGCAGATAGTCCGGTCAAATATCTCGCGTGCCATGATGATGAAGAGGTAGTTTCTATAGAGGATTAATGGTTAGTCATCCAGACCGATTGACATAACTGACGGATTTAGCTCTCCTAGTAATTGAGTTGCATTTAATGTCTACAGGTTCACCTTTTCCTATACTCGAAACTAATAGACTAGTTTTACGCCAACTAACGGTTGATGATTCAGAGAATTGGTTCAAGAATCTCTCTGATGATTGGGTGGCTGTTCTTATTGGAATGGAGCCTCTCGAAAATGTGGAGGATTCTAAGAGCATCATCAATAGCTTCATTGATCGCTATGAAAAGAAGAATGGAATGGCTTGGGCAATCATATTGAAAGAAGATGAAAGTTTCATTGGCACATGCAGTTATGAGAAAATCGATAGTCACAACCTCAGTGGTGAAATAGGCTATGATCTACTGAAGAAGTATTGGGGACATGGATTCATGACTGAGGCACTGATTTCGGTAATCGACTATGGCTTTGAATCTCTCAGACTGAATAGAATCGAAGCTCACACAGCAGCCATTAATTCAGCTTCTAGGAACCTCCTAAGAAGATTGGGATTTTTCGAAGAGGGCGTCTTTCGAGAGAGCTCTTTCTTTAGAGGGGAATTCAGAGATGATTGTCAATATTCGTTACTAAGACGGGAATGGAACAAGTCCCAGAAAAACACTGAAGATTAGCAAGAGTTTTGAGGGAGGGCGGAAAGACCTATCTCGAAATAAAACTTGAAACTACATCTGTTTCTCTTGTCTGTATGGCAGATAGTCAGATTTGATTATCTCCCGCGCCATGACGATTCTCGGTAAACTTATGTCAAAGTTATGAGATTCTTTTGGTTGATTTCAAGGAACGTAACGACTTCTTACATTTCAACACAGGTCGGAAGGGAGAGAAAGCACATGTTTGATAGAGCCACTAAATGCGTCTTATTACTGGCATTGTGCATGGTCTTTTTGTCCTTGACGCCTGTAGCGGACCTTGAAGGGATAGCTACTCAGTCAACAACGGTGGGTTCAGAAACTAAAAAACAGGGAATGTGTCTTGCAGGCACCCCACATGGTCCCATAGTGATTTTTGGAGATGGGAACTTCGCCGACACAGCTCTGTTAGAGGGATGGTCTGGGGATGGTTCTCCTGAGAGCCCGTTCATAATTGATGGGTTAGACATTGACCTTGGAGGTGGAGAAGGTCACTGCATAAGCATCACCAACACACGAGTCTGCTTCATCATACGTAACTGCAAACTCACTGGTGCCAGCCATGGATCAGGAGCCGGAATCCTATTGGATAATGTCAGGCGTAGCAAACTGGTGAAGAACATAGTCGATGGTAACCATTTCGGTATCCACGAAATCAACTCACATAACAACACCGTAGTGAACAACACCTGCACTAACAACGAGTGGTCTGGCATCCACCTTTTTGAATCGGATTTCAACACTGTTGTTAACAACACTTGTAACAACAACGATGACCGTGGCATCACCCTCGATAGCTCAAATTACAACATCGTGGTGAACAACACCTGCACCAATAACGCCTTTTGTGGCATTATCCTCGTGGGATCATTTTACAACACTGTGTCGAACAACATCTGCACCAGCAATGAATTCGGCATGTTCATAATAATCTGTGGTCGCAACACCATGGCGAACAACACCTGCACCAATAACAACGTACATGGCATTTTCCTCTACGAATCAGTTTACAACACCATGGCGAACAACACCTGCACCAACAACTGGGTTGGCATCTACCTCGATTTCTCAAATTACAATATCATGGTCAACAACATCTGTAACAGCAACACCGCAAATGGCATTTACCTTTATTACTCAGATACCAACACCGTGGCGAACAACACCTGCACCAACAACCACTATGAAGGTGGCATCTACCTCGATTTCTCAGATTTCAACATCGTGATCAATAGCATCTGTAATAACAACAATTTCGGCATTTACCTTTATCACTCAGATTCCAACACCGTGGCGAACAACGAATGCAACAACAACAACAATAATGGCTTCGCCCTCTGGGAATCAGATTCCAACATTGTGACTGACAACACCTGCACTAGCAACGAAATTGGCATCTCCCTTGAGTTATCAGGTTCTAACACCCTGGCGAACAACATCTGTAATAACAACAGGGTTGGCATCTACCTCGACTTCTCTGGTAACAACACCGTGACTCACAACACCTGCACTAGCAACGAAATTGGCATTTCCCTCGATTTATCAGGTTCCAACACCCTGGCGAACAACATCTGTAATAACTACAGGGTTGGCATCTACCTATTGATGTCGGAGAACAACATCGTAGTGAACAACACTTGCAATAACAACAGGATTGGCATCTACCTAGATCACTCAGATTATAACATCTTGGTCAACAGCACCTGCCTCAGCAACAGCGAACATGCTATCTACCTCGTTAATTCAGGTTCCAACACCGTGGCGAACAACATGATTAGAAACGCCGAGTTTGATCCTATAGATCTCCTGTTGGTCGTGCTCCTAGGAATCTCATTGCTTGGTGCAGAATGGTGGGTGGTTTCTGACAAGAATAGTGGGTGGCCTCAGGTAATAGGCAATGGCGAATCTGGCATTTCATCCAGCCTGGATGAAATCATTGTACCAACTATGTATAGATTGGTCTCTTGGGTCCGTAAGAGAAGGTCCCTCGAGCATGTAGATGCCAACGAGACTCTTGAACCGGACTTATCGGACCAGTGAAGACTCGCCACGGCTATACATCTATGGTTTAAAATGAAGAAGGATGGAGAATAAAGCCCCCTCGAAATTCAAATTGGATTACATCTGTTTCTCTTGCCTAGATGGCAGATAGTCCTGCCCGAATATCTCCCGTGCCACGATGATTCTCGGTAAACTTATGTCAAAGTCATGAGAATAGTCTAGTCTGAATGTTGTCATAGCAATGACATCTCTCAAAGATTCCTTAAGCTGATCTCAAGGAACGCAACGATTTCTTGCATTTCAACACAAGTAAGAAAGGAGAGAATGAATATGCCCGCCAGAATCAGTATCTGCTTCATGCTACTGACTTTGTTCATGTTCTTATTGGTCTTGACACCAGTAGCAGACCCTGGAGGGACAGCTGCTCAGTCGACTAAGGTGGTTTCAGAACCTGAGAAACGGGGAATGCTTGTTACAGGCACCCCACCTGGTCCCATAGTGATTGATGGAGATGCTAACTTCTCGAACACAGCTCTGCTAGAGGGATGGCCTGGTGATGGTTCTCCTGAGAACCCGTACATAATTGATGGGTTGGACATTGACCTTGGTGGGGAAGACGGTTCCTGCATAAGCATCAGCAACACGCGAGTCAGCTTCATTATACGCAACTGCAATCTTACTCGTGCTGAATCTGGAATCTTCCTAAAGAATGTCACCAATAGTGAGCTAGTCAACAACACCTGCAACAGCAACGGCATTGGCATTTTCCTCATTGGCTCAGATTCCAACAACTTGGCGAACAACACCTCCAACAGTAACGAACATGGCATCGCCCTCAGTGGCTCAGATACCAACATCTTGGTGAACAACACCTGCTGCATCAACACTATTTATGGCATCAGCCTTGATCACTCAAATTTCAGTACTATAGCTGACAACACCTGCAACAGCAACGAAATTGGCATCTACCTTCGGTCCACAAATACCAGCACTTTGGTTGACAACATCTGTACTAGCAACCATATTGGTATCTCACTCTTCGTATCACATTTCAACAATATGGCTGACAACACCTGTACCCGTAATACCTATGGCATCTACCTCTACATCTCAAGTCACAACACAGTTACGTACAATAACTGCTCCATTAACTACATTGGCATGTATCTGGTGCTATCGAGTCACAACACAGTAGTGAACAACACCTGCAACAGTAATAGTGGAGAGGGCGTTTCGCTCTTTCGGTCAGAACACAACACCATGGCTGACAACACCTGCAACAACAACTTGTGGAATGGCATCTACCTCGACTTCTCGAGTCACAACACCGTGGCTAACAATACCTGCTCCATTAACTACAATGGCATCTATCTTGAGGCATCGAGGAACAACACCGTAACGAGTAACATATGCTTCAACAACTTCGAAAATGGTATCACCCTCCAAAGCTCAAATTCCAGTACCGTGGCGAAAAACACCTGCTCTAGCAACTCCGAAAATGGCATCAATCTCCTTTACTCATCTTGGAACACCGTGTCTGACAACATCTGCAACAACAACAGGATTGGCATCTCATTCTATGAATCACATTTCAACACTGTGGTGAACAACACCTGCCGCAACAACACCGAACATGATATTATCGCGGTGTTTGAATTCGAGGATTTTAATGCTGAGCTTCTTCTGTTGCTCGTGCTGGTAGGAATCACATTGCTGAGTGCGGAATGGTGGGTGGTCTCTGCTAGAAGTGGTCCAAACGATACCCTTGATTCAACAAATTATAGATCAGCTTCTTGGCACCGTAGGAAATGGTCCATCAAGCACGTAGATGTCGACGATTCAATCATTGTACCAACAAAATATCGATTTGTTTCTTGGCTCCGCAATAGAAGGTTTCTCAAGCACGTAGATGCCGACGAGTCTCTTGAACCAGACTCATCGGACCAGTGAAGGTTCGCCACTGCTACACTCAGTCAGTCCAAAATGAAGAATGAGGGAGCATCAAGCTCCCTCGAATTTCAAATTTGATTACATCTGTTTCTCTTGTTTATCCAACAAATTATCAGGTCCGAAGATTTCTCGTGTCGTTCATCCGTCGGTCAAAAGATTGAAGTAGATTCTGCATCATTTTCATTACGGGACCATGTTTTCTACAATGAATATCATTGTAGAGTACCTGAGATGAGAATTAGAAGAGGTGACTAGACAATATGAGGATTGAAGAAATAAGGCAGATACATGAGAAGAGGCTATTGAGGATGGCTAATGTAGTAGGAGTGATGATAGGGTACAAGGTAATAGCAGGTGAAAAGACTGACACACTAAGCATAATCTGCCTGGTAGAAAAGAAAATCAAGGAGCAGGACATGAAAAAGCAAGACCTCCTCCCCTCTGACATTGATGGAGAACTTATCGATGTGATTCAGGTCGGGAAACTAAGGGCTCTTCAATTCAATAAAAAAGATCGGCATAGGCCTTGTCCGATGGGCACCTCTGGAGGTCACTATCTAATTACTGCAGGCACAAACGGAGAGTTACTTAGAGACAAGAAGACAGGCAAGACATGCATAGGAACCAACAATCATGTTGGGGCAAACTCAAATAACGCTCAGATTGGAGATCCCTACCTTCAGCCTGGTCCATATGACGGTGGCACCGTTCAAAATGACACCATAGGACATCTCTTGAGGTTCGTTCCAATAAGCTTCGTCATGGACCAGAGTGAATGTGCAGCAGCAAGGTTCTGGAGTGGAATCTATAATGTTCCGGCAAGGGCGTTTGGAAGAAAAACAAGGCTTCACCCGGTGGTTGCATACCCTGAGTATAATCTTGTGGACGCAGCGATGATCGAGGTCGCTAACAGTGATGTTTCAAGTGACATTGTAGACATTGGAACGCCGCGAGGTGTCAGAGATGCCCAACTAGATTTGCTTGTACAGAAATCTGGACGAACATCATGTCACACAGTTGATGGAGCGGTCACAGGTATTGATGCGACCCTGGGTCCCATAGATTATGGAGGGAAACTTGCATACTTTAGAGATCAGATAGTCATAAGCAAGGAGGGTTTTAGTGCTGGAGGAGACTCAGGTAGTCTGATATTGGATAAGGAGGGATATGCTGTAGGCAAGCTCTTTGCTGGTAGTGACGAGCAGCACATTACAATCGCAAATCCGATACAGACCTACCTAGACCTCCTTGAAGCAGAATTAGTAACTCAATGAGGTTGCTCTATGGTCACTATAGACGAAGTAAGACGGGTAAAGGCTGAATATGAAGCGGAACTCATGAGAAAACTCGGAGTCGTAGGTGTCGCGATTGGCTATAAACAGATTAATGGCAGAAAGACCAACCAGCTCTGCATTATTTGTTATGTTGTTAAGAAAAAACGAATGGGAGAGATTGAGGAGCGGGATATCATCCCAAGGGAAATAGATGGCGTTCCAGTGGATGTAATCGAATCTGGACAGATTCAAGCTCTTTGAATAAATTGCGTCTGCTTCTCTTGCCTGTACGGCAGATAGTCAGGTCCGTAGGTTTCATGAGCTGTAACGATTTTTTACTAGTTTCCGATACAATGGCAGAGTCTGTATCAAAGACATTGTCATGGGTCTTCATTGTATGCGAAAATGCCATTAGATAGATAACCCATCAATGATAACCGGTTGTGAAGGAGTGTCAGATGTAACTCAGAGCCAGCGGATAGAACGTATCTTCACATTCGACTTCATTCGTGGAGGTGCGATAATTGGTATTCTGATCTTTCACAGAGTGCTCTGGGACTGGTTCTTTCAGACTTTTGACGGCACCACAGAGTTGCCACCTGAAATTGCCATCCTTTATCTCTTCATCACGATGGCGGGTATTTTCTATGTTATCTCTGGCTCAGTATATAGCTTCATGATTCACAAACGTCTGTCATCGGGGAAAATAAGCGAGAAGCAGGTAATCCTGGGTGGCTGGGTCACGGGTTTAATCCTTATTATCTATAGCTCGATAATGCGTATCTTTCTGATTAGATTCATCGATGATACGATGCCTTTGGTTCAAGCAGACCCAACACTGGATAATGGCACGGGAATTCTACCCTATCTGATTCTTCATGGAAGACTTCCTGATCCTCTGTTACTCCCTGGACAGTTCATTGGAATTGAAACACTGGCAATGATTGGCTTCACCATTATCTTCGTTTCCACTGTTCTTGGTCTGTTCTACAGATGGAAAGGACTTGAAAATCCACGATTCGTCTACATATTGTTGGCGGCCATTGGAGCAATAATTCTGATATTTTCTCCAATCTTGAGGGTGACGATTGGTTATGTGGCTGAATCTGCTTTCCAGAGTGGAAACTTCCTATTGGCCTTCTTCATTTACCCCTTTACGAATGGGATGATGCCACTCTTTCCACATCTCTCGTATGGTTGTTTTGGTGCTATGCTTGGGCTCGCGATTGCGCGACATGAGTCACCAAAGAAGGTTTTAGGAATACTCCTTATCTCTGCTGTAATCTTTCTTGTCGTAGGTGTTCTCTTCTCAGGAAACTACCAAGGATTGCCTGGTCAGGAACCTTTCGATTGGATGTCCAATGTAGAACTCATCGCACGGAAGTTCGTACAGCTTGGTTTCTTCTTTTTCCTGTTCTTTCTTGGACTTGCTCTGGTAGATTATCGTCACAGGGAGCACAATGAGGGAGGAATCAGCCTGAGTTCACCATTCATCTTGTTTGGCAAGCTTGCACTCACTGTCTACATCCTAGAGGGTTTGATGGCAGTGATCATTCAAAGACTTGTGAGTCCTATCTGGTTGGCTTGGAACGCAACATTTCCGAACATCGTGCTTTTTGGTTGCCTGAATGTTGTAGTCTGGTATGGAATATTGAGGCTCTGGAAACGATACGAGTTCAAAGGGTCTCTTGAGTGGGTCATGGCGTCACTTGTCAGGAAATTATCGGGTAAGACATCATCTCGGTTTCGTGATTAGCCTGAAACTCATCTAAGTTATCTTCTCCATATAGAGCGAGTGAGGAGATAGGAAGACCCTCTCTCGATTTGAAATATGTAACTACATCTGTTTCTCTTGCCTGTACGGTAGATAGTCAGGTCTAAAGACTTCACGCGCCATGACGATTCTCGATAAACTTATGTCAAAGATATCAAAATACCCTAAACTGCAGTGTTGTCATTTCCTTGACATATCTCAAAAATTTCTTGTGCTGATCTCAAACAACGCAACGACTTCTAGCATTTCAACACTAATAGGAAAGGAGAGAGACCATATGCCTGATAGAGTCAGTAGATGCTTCTTGTCACTGACATTGTTCATGTTCCTGTTGGCCTTAGCGACAAATGTAACTCCTATCGAAGACCTTGATCGAATGTTTCATCGGTCAACGGCGGTGGTTTCAGAACCTGAGAAACGGGGAATGCATGTTGCAGGCACCGCACATGGTGCCATAGCGATTGATGGGGATGCCAACTTCTCAGCCACAGCCCTGCTAGAGGGGTGGCCTGGTGATGGGTTTCCTGAGAACCCGTTCATAATTGACGGGTTGGACATTGACCTTGGGGGTGGATTCGGTCACTGCATAAATATCAGCAATACACAGGTCAGCTTCACCATCAGCAACTGCTATCTCACTGGGGCCAACGTGACTTATCCTGGAGGGATGCATAACTTTCACGAGGGAGCTGGAATCTATCTACAAAATGTTTCCAACGGTGAGCTAATCAACAACACCTGCTACAGCAACATCGATCGTGGTATCTACCTCGAAAAATCGAGTTACAACAGATTGGTGAACAACACCTGCAATAACAATAACGAAGAGGACTTCGTTATTGGTGAAGACGTTGGTGATGGTATCTACCTCTATGACTCAGAATTCAACACCGTGGTTGACAACACCTGCACCAGCAACGCCCGGTGTGGAATCTACCTCGATTATTCACATAATAATACAGTGTCCAACAACATCAACAACAACAACGGGATTGGCATCTACTTCGGGGCATCAAGTGGAAACTTCGTTGAGAATAACACCTACAACTACAACAACATTGGCATCTTTCTCAATACAGAACTGTCCTTTTTTGGGGATCACGTCAATGAAGTTGAATCACTTGCCAACACCATTGTGAATAATATTTGCAGCAGCAATGAGGTTGGCATCCAACTTGAAGGATCAAGTCACAACACCGTGGCGAACAACACCTGCAACAGCAACACATGGAGCATCTACCTTGTTGAGTCAGATTCCAATACCCTGACTGACAATACCTGCACCAGCAACAGATGGGGCATCTACCTTGTTGAATCAGATTCCAATACCCTGAATGACAACATCTGCACCAGCAACGCCCGGTATGGAATCCACCTCGATTACTCCAATTCCAACACTATGGACAACAACATATGCACCAGCAATGACAATGGCATTTCCCTCGAATCTTCTAATCGAAATAGTGTGATCGACAACACCTGTACCAGTAACGAAATTGGCATCTACCTCTTAGTTTCAGAAAATAACACAATGACGAACAACACGTGCTGCCGCAATGGCGAATCTGGCATCCGCCTCTCATTCTCAGAAAACAACACCGTGATCAGCAATACCTGCTTCAGTAATGCGGAAAATGGCATCTACCTCTATGGCTCGCATCAGAACACGGTGACCGACAACATATGTAACAACAACAGGATTGGCATCTACCTCATACTCTCAGATAACAACACTGTAACACACAACACCTGCCTGAGTAACACTGAACATGACATCTTCCTCTCTGAATCAGATTCCAACACCGTGGAAAACAACATTACTACTGAGTTTCATTCTAGACTTCTCCTTCTCGGAGGGGTACTTCTCTTGATCCCGCTAGGTATCGTAGTATTAGGTTCAAGAAGGAGAATGGTTTCCACAAAAGGCTACAAGGATGACATCATTGTACCAACAAGGTATAGATTGGCTTCTCGGGTCCGCAAGAGAAGAGCCCTCAAACATGTAGATGTCGACGAACCTCTTGAACCGGACTCATCGGACCAGTGAAGACTCGCCACGGCAATAGCTCTATGATTTAAAATGAAGAGTGAGGGAGCATCAAGCCCCCTCGAAATTCAAATTGGATTACATCTGTTTCTCTTGCCTATATGGCAGATAGTCAGGTCCGAAGATCTCTCTTTCTCTAGAAAGTGGTTGCAATCTTGATGTATTAGACTCGGAGTCTGTTAAAAATTCCGAAAATCTCGTTATGGGTCACATCATGAGTCTGGCTGTGTTTTAATCATATTACTCCTCTTGTTCATGATTATCTATGAACTACTCTCATTGTAGTAACCTCTGTGGAAGGTGCCCTTTAGCAAGATTAATATAAGATTATTAACTATTGTTAAAACATCTATTTTGATCCTTCTGAGCTAATGAAGCTGATAACATGACAACTACAGAAAACAGCATCAATTCTACTGACTTGAGAACCTTAGAGAAGAATAAGGCATCAGTTCGTAAGTTGATGGAAGCTGTAAACAACCATGACTTGGCGGCTCTAGACGATTTAGTAGTATCTGATTATGTGAACCAGCAAATGCGTATTGGAAATATTGAGGAGTTCAAAGCGGTCTTGCATGAGCAATACAAAGGGTTTCCTGATGTTCATCGGACCATAGAGGATATTGTTGCTGAAGGTGACAAGGTCTGGCTACGTGTCAAAATCACTGGAACACACACGGGTGAATACCGCGGAGTTGTTCCCACTGGTAAAAAAATCGTTGTGCCTGCTGTTCCTGCTTATCGCATAGTCAATGGCAAGCTGACTGAAGGATGGTCTGTGTGGAATCCTTTGGACTTATTCAAACAGCTGGGCGTCATTGAATACAATGGATTTCCTGACGAGTCTAGTGGCAATCGCCCAACGATTGCAAGAAGATCATCCAATGAGTGAGTTGAGAATATGAATAAGGAATCACTTCTGAAGACCATTGCTGAACTCGATCTTACCTTCTCAGAGGACCGTGGGACAGACATGGGTAAATTCTTTGCAGAGGATGCCACGTTGATGTTCCCTCTTATGCAGGACGTCGTTGGTCGAGAGTCTATCCAAGATCTATTCGTTAAATTCGTGTCGATGTACACAACAGACTCGTGGAAACCAAAACGAGAATTCATTCGAGTTTATGAAAGAGATGCCTACACTCTGGGTAGTTTCATAGAGGTGCGGACTAAACGTAATGAAGGTACAACAGAAACAGTGTACGGTCGTCTTTTAGAGATTTGGAAGCTATCATCCGATAATAAATGGGAACTCACTCACTTCATGAGTGGACGATATGCAGAAACAGAAGTAGTCCAGAGTCTTAACTAACGAAGACAGTGTCTAGCCAAAATAGTCCAGGAGAGCGGAAAGACCTCTCCCGATTTGAAACTTGAACCTACA
>PJET01000007.1 GCA_002825515.1 Candidatus Thorarchaeota archaeon MP11T_1
ATCCGACATCATTCCCCTTGAAGATGCAGTAAGACGAGCTACAAAAAATGCCGAGGATATGGGAGATGTCGTTTTGATATGGGATGGTTTTTCTTTTGAGGTGGCAGAATGACTTTGTACTATAAACGACCAAAAGGAAAGAAGCTCAAGCCGCTTGAATGTGACTCCGTAGTAGAAGCTATTGCAGCTTTAAAAGTTCTCGGTGTCAAGACTGATGGTATTGAGTTCTTTACCGAGAAGCAAGCTAAGGAATATCAGGATGCTGCTAAAGAAACACCACCCGAAGAGTTGTTCAAAGCATTAGCACCGGCTGCAAAGAAGATCTGCCAAGCTCTAGGAATGAATCCCGAGAGTATCTCAAAGGAGTTTATAGGGCAATACGGTTTGAATGAAGACACAGACAAACCATACTACATTTATTGCTACTGGAACAGTGATGCAAATGGGAGTTTTACGGATGAAGATGGCATAAAAGGTACTGTTATCGAGAAGATTAACTCCTATTGTGATGAGTCTTTTGATTATACCATCTACAAACTTCCGGAGTGTGAGCAGGTAGATGTTGAGGTTGATGTAAAGATTAAGATTGATGATGGAGAGTGGATATGAACATAATTGGAATCTCCGGGCTAGCCGGTTCAGGTAAAGATACAGTAGCTGATTGGATACTGGAACAGGATGGTTTTATCAAGGTCTCTTTAGCTGATCCTATCAAGCGATTCGCTATGGATTTGTGGGACTTTAGCTATGAACAGCTCTGGGGTGAGTCCAAACATCGTAACGCCCCAGACTATAGGTATAGAGTTCGCTCTTCGGATTTAGAGGGAGCTGATGTAGATCCTGATGTGTTCCTTACCCCGCGTCATGTTCTTCAGCATATTGGTACCGAGGGGTGCCGGGTTCTTGATCATGATGTCTGGATTCGCTATGCAATTCGTATAGCCACGAAGTTGCTTGAGGCAAAACCTCGGGAGTATTGTTACTCCCAGTCGGGTGGGCTAGAACCTTACGTTTCTTGTTACCCGCAAGGTGAGTTTGAGACTCTAGAGGATTTTCCTGAGAAGGTCAAGGCCGTTATCATTCCTGATGTTCGATTCAAGAACGAAGTGGAACAGATTCAAGAAGCCGGTGGAAAGCTAGTGCGTGTTGTACGTCCAGGTGCTGGTCTTGAGGGCAACTTTGCTTTGCACCAGAGTGAAGCAGAGATGGCTAGCATTCCTGACAGAGATTTTGATGTAGTCATACGGAATACAGGAACGTTGGAAGACCTAAAGCGAGACGTTGAGGATTTCGTCGCGACTTTGAAATCATAGGCATTGGTGGGTATTCAATTGGAGAGTAAGCTTTCCAATTGATGCCCTATGAGAGTATCGACACGTATTCGAGACGAGTACGAAACGCTGCTCAAGGACGTTGGGGAAAGACGTTTTTATAGTCACGTCATTGGGACTGGCGTTTTAGCTCGCAGACATTTTGAGTATCCGGAGAATATGATACTTGATCAGTCGGAAGCTTTCTTCGCTCTGTTCAGGAGCACAGGCAACCGAAACTTCTTCAATATCGGCCGGATTCTTAGGAGAGCTGCGCATAAGCTCTATTGGCAAAGTCGAAAGACGAATCCCCACTATCCACTGAATGCTCGGTTCCTCCGCTTGGTAAGATGATGTTCTGGGTATAGTAAAGCATAGATCGTATGGTAACTATTACGATTTCTGAGTCTCCGCTACAATTAGTGGATGGAATTCCATCCTATGTAACGCTGACTGCAAGCATCCCTGCCACCATTTTCTATACCTTAGATGGGTCGGAACCCACAGTAGCATCCCTGGTTGCTGTTGGTCCTATTAGCATGCCAACAGATACAGCTCATGTTGTGCTCAGTGCATTTGCTACTGATGGTATTGAGACGAGTCCAATTGTCACGCAAGAGTATGCTACCAACGTGGTGTCCGCTCGCCATCCACATGATAAAGTTTCAGTAGATTGTGATACCTGCGATAAGGCCACGTATCCATTTGGAAGTCCCGCCGCAGCTTTCAATGTACCGCATCGTTTTGGTAACACTGGTGGCGTGATTTATGATGATGGCCAAGCTCCTCGTGTTGCTGGAGCATATGACGGTGCCGATGGCTATGCGGATTATTACACACCGCCAGCATCTCAGTATCAATTTGAATTCTCTGAAACGAATGCAATCGGCGAGCGAGGTCGCGGCATTGGCACCCTGCCCGCGCGTGTCCTTTCTGTTAAACCCAGAAACGATAACGAACAGGAACAGTCATCGAATGCAGCCGGACCGTTGTTCGATCCAAGAGCGCTGGTCATTTTTCAGGATTCGAGAGAAGAACAGTACGACCCTGATATTCCGAAAATCAATCGGGCGTATTTCGATTTGGAAGACCAGGCTAAGGCAAGGGATGGCAGGTTGCTAACTGTTACTGATGCAATCACGCCACAGGGTGGATTCCTTAAAGCTCATTACAATCCTACGGATAATTCTCTGACGTATTACTACTATGACAATCGTGTTGCTCGATGGATCATCTCCAAGGAACCGTACTACCCATCTCAGAATCCAACTATCAATCTAGCTGGCATGGTTACAAGGTCGAGCCGCGGACAAGGTGTGGGTATGATTTTCAAGTGGATACCGTTTAAGTACAGGCGGCTTGTCTAAGGATTAAAGAATGATAATTCAAGCAACACTCTTGCCTAAGAAGGACGAGAGTAATGTTGATATGACGCTTTCGGTCAGTCGAGCTAAGATGTTTGATGATTGTAAAGCGAAGTTTAAGTTTCGCTACATCGACAGACTCCCTCGTATCGATCGTGATTTTCTTATCTTTGGAAAGTATCTTCATCAAGTTTTGGAGAACTTCCATCGTGAATTGATTGAAAAACCTGAGAGAAAAAATGACTGGCATAATGTCTTGAAGGAATCTTTGAACGCTGCATATAATGAGTATAGTGGTAGTCTCACTGGTTTACAGTGTAAAGAAGCTCAAGACATAATTGATGAATATGCCGAACTCCTAGAAGAAGATGGTTTACCCGATGTGATTGGTGTCGAGAAACCTTTCTACATCAACTTGAACAATAAGGTATTGTTAAATGGATTTATCGATCGAGTCCAAATAGACTCTGATGGGATTCTTCATGTGGCAGATTACAAGACTACCAAGGATCCGAAGTATCTTCAGGATTTTTTTCAGTTAATGACATATTGTTATGCGCTGTGTCTTGAGGACGAGTCGCTCAAGCGGGTCAGAGCTTCTTTCATTTTGTTACGTCATAGTTTCGATAGTCTTACGCAAGAATTTACCAGACAGGAAGTTATCTCAGTGGCCGAGAAGTTCTTGCGGTATGCGTATAACATCGAAGAGGAAAAACTCTGGAGACCAAATCCTCAATTCCTTTGTAAGTACTGTGATTATGTCGAGTATTGCAGAGAGGGTAAGAACTTCTTGGTTAAGAAGGGTCACCTCAAAGATAAACCCAGAAAGCCATTTGTCGGAATAAGGAAGTGGTAATATGCAAACCGATAAGGTTCGTGGACAAACAGAACATGTAGCTTTCCTAGATGACGCTCAGGATATCGAGTATCCCATTGTCAAGGTGGAAGAGCCAGAATATTGTAAGCTCAAGGTTCATTATGAAGCAGATCCGGAAGTTGTAAAAGGCAAGATAGATGAAGCTGTCGCAACTTTGCGCAAAGCAAGAGTGCCCGGCTTTCGGCCGGGCAAAGCTCCTGATTATGCCATTAAGGCAAGGCTTCGTCCGCAGATCAACAATTACATTGCCCGAGAGATGGCTACTCACGCTATCGATGATATCGTGTTCGAAACAGATATGAAGCCGATAGGTTTACCCAGGTTCAGCAATATCTCTGTCAAGAACAACAAGTTCAAGTGTGATATCGAACTAAATAGAAAACCAGACTTAGAACTGGGTAATTTCAAATTCGAGATCCCGAAGCCGAGAATCGAAACCGATGCAGAGGCCCTGGCGGAAAAATCACTTTTCAATTTGCGTCTTCGTGTTGGTGAGAGCGAGCCCTATGAAGAAGATGATGTTGTTGAGTTAGGCGATCAAATTACATTTTCATTCTACGCTACAGTGGAGATGGATGGAAAGGATGAGCCTTTCGAAGGAAGTGTTGTAGAGGGCGAGCTATATAGTGTTGGTTCAAATCGTTGGGGAGGATTTGATGATAAGCTTCTTGGTATGAAAGCGGATGAGACAAGAGAATTCAAGTTGACATTTGAGACTGGGCCCCAAGAGCTTCTTGGTAAGACGGCCCACTTCACTGTGACAGTTCATATGGGTACGAAGCGAAAGCCACATCCCATCAATGAAGAGTTCTACAAGCTGGTGGGCGTGGAGAATATTGAAGAGTTGATGGGTAAATTACGCACCATTTCTAAAGCTTCAATAGATAGAAACGAGAAGGAAACGATTCGTTCCCAGGTGGCTATCAAGCTAGTCGAAAGTCACAAGTTTGATATTCCGCAATTCATGATTGAAGATGAGGCTAAATCTATTGCTGCAAAACATGGTGTTGATTATAATAGTCTCTTTTCCGAGGAAGAAAAGAAAACGTTCCTAGAGATGGGCGAAAAGAACGTTCGCTTAACTTTGATTCTGGATTCTATCCGAGATAGTGAGCCAGATTCTGTGTTAAATGATACTGAAGCTCAAAATCATTTAGCACAACATTTGGCAGCCCAAGGGCAGGATCCTAAAGCTTTGTTTGAGAACAAGGCTTTCCAACCACAGATGGTGGAATTGATAGCTAATATCAAGGAAGAATTCACTTTGCAATGGGTGGCCGATCAGGCAACACTCATAGAATAGAGGAAGATATGCCACGTAAGCAGAAGAAACAGAAATCATCAGCACCAGATGGTTTCCCAGAGAAATCCTGGGATAAGCTAGGTGATACCTGGAGAACAGCCGCAATGTCCAAGCAAACAGATGAGCTTGAACGGGATATTATCAAAGCGGTTCGTTGTATGTCAAACACGACATTTGAGATGAAAAAAGACCATATTCTCGAAGCTACTGCCAAGAAAGCTCGTGAGCTGAAGAAATACTATACGGATACTATCGCAGAGGAGAAAGCAAAGCTAGATTTCTGTGTGTATCTGATGAACACCCGTGGGGTTAAGGTGTCCACTGATGATTCAGATGACACTGATACTGACGAGGTGATGGATGAAGCGGCATCTGGTTAAAGGATGTGGTTGTAGTGGAAAGGGGTACGTCTTCGAATTGGACGGCCCCATTTCCAAACGTGCATTACCTGTATTTAAACAGGCTGGTTTCAAGACATCCGACATGTATACTAAGGTTGGTGTCTTCTTTGTAGAGAAGAATGGATTAACCGCTAGCGGGCCGTTTGGTGGCAGTAAAATGCAAGTGCGTTGTGGTGGGGCTGCGAATTGTCATCAATTGCTGGACCATCTTGAAAATACCTTCAAGATAGCAACGGCTTTACCGGCCCAGGAACCCGGCAAATGAAGATTAGTTTATATTTAGATGACCTTCTCGAAGACTTAGAGGAGTTTAGACCCGGAAGTCTTAGCGATATCTGTCGTTTTGTTAAAGGATATGAGCATTACAAACCGATCATTATGCTAGCTAGTAACTCGGATCGATCATCTTTGTATTTGTATGGTTTGGGTATTTGCTTGATACAGGGTGTATGTTCGAGATCTGACTGGGACATAGCAGATGTTCAGTTAGCGGCTGTGTTAGTTTTAATTGGCGAGACTTATGGTTCTCACCATGTCGATCGGTACGACAAGTTGTTGTCGAGCGCCTCGTTGGAGTCGGGTAGGTATCATTGGTCGCGAGCTATGGCGGCCAGCTATCTGCTTCACAGAGAGGTGACTAGTGAGAGATTATGTCAGTCTGCATAACCACACGATAGGTTCCATTGGCGATAGTATCATTTCGCCGAGAGAGATAATCCAAGCTACTAAGGAGGCGGGCCAGTCGGCTGTAGCTGTTACTGACCATGGTTCGTTTTCTAGGCTTTGGGAAACCTACAAAGTGGCAAAGAAAGCCGGCATCAAGTTAATTGCCGGTTGTGAATGCTATTTTGTTGATGATGCAGATGATGAGGATGACGTTGCCTTTCGACATTTGGTTCTGTTAGCGAAGAATCAAAAAGGATATCAAAATCTTCTAACTCTCAATAAGCGGGGATTTGACAAACAAGCTGTTGCTTTTAAGCGGGCAGTTCCACGCATCGATTGGAAGATGCTTGAAGAGTTCCATGAGGGTCTGATTTGTACATCAGCTTGTGGTAATGGGCTGGTTGCACAATATATAATGCGTGACCAGCTGGAGGAAGCGAAGGAAGCTGCGCTTCGTTTACAAGGAATCTTTGGTGACGATTTTTGTTTAGAGCTACAGCCGCATAATCTCCAGCGCCGTGCTTCTGGTTATTCTGGTCCAGTGAACCAGCAGAAGATCAATATGGCGCTGAAGAAGATTGGGCAGGAAACTAGTATTCGCTGTATCGTGGCGACGGATGCTCATTACGTCAAGAAAGAGCATCACAAGGGTCATGATGTCTATTTATGTATCGCTTCTAGCCAGCCTATCAATTCTGGCTCTCGTTTGCGGTACGACAAACATGAATTCTACGTCAAAAATGCAGATGAAGTGTATGGATATTTCACTCGTCATATGAAAATGTGGGGCGAAGAATTCATAGAATCGCTGTTTGAGAACGCTGTGTACTATGCCAATCAGTGTGAGATGGCTGATTGGATTAATCCAGAGGTAAGTACAGGCGAAAAATCCCAGCTCCCTGAGTTTCCGTACAAGGATGAGCCGGATTATGAGGAGTTTCAGTGGTGGCAGAGTAGTAAAAGTGAGTACGACATCAAAGAATTCAAGAAATCTGACATTCCAGAGGATGCTCAGTTCTATCGATACCGTACTGAGAGGGGTTTGGTCCAGAAGATTGACCAGAATAAAATACCGGTTGCCGATCTTAACGAGTGTATCCAGCAATCATTGGAGGAATTCGATGTTTTTGAGTATCGTGGGTTCTCATCCTATATGCTTATCACTGCTGACTTCCTCAATTGGTGCAGGAGAAACAGCATTGCGATTGGACCTGGCCGTGGATCTGTTGGTGGTAGCCTTACCGCGTATGCAAATGGTATCCATCAAGCCTATCCAAAGCGATATCAGTTGATTTTTGCTCGCTTCCTTAATAAATACAAAGAAGCTTATCCTGATATCGATAATGACATTGCACCTTCTGGCCGTAATAAGCTACATGACTACTTGCGCAGTAAGTATGGTGAGGAGAATGTGGCTCACGTTTCGAATATCAACACTATTACACCGAAGGTTTACGCTCGGGATATCGCACGTATATTCGAATTTGGGGAAAATGGCCGTAGCGCTGCCGCAGAAATCGGTAATAATATCGCTGATTCTATTCCAGATGATATAAAGACTGTTAAAAAAGCCCTATCTGATGCTCCTCTGTTCGCTGAATATGCCAAACAGTATCCAGAATTAGCGGAGTTTGCTGAATTGTTGTGTGGAAAGCCAAGAGCTTGGTCTACACATGCTGGTGGTATCGTTATTTCAAAGCGCCCGTTGGAGGGATTGGTTCCACTGCGCCGTGATACTTCTGGTGCTCTAGTGCTGGAGTACGATAAAGAGCTAGCAGAAGAAAATGGCCTGGTTAAAATCGATACATTAGGCTTGGAGACTTTGGATATCATCGGCGAAACATATAATCTCGTCAGAGAATCTGGCAAAGAAGTGCCACAAGAACCCTTTGATTATGAGATAACTGATGATAAATCATACCAACTCATTGGTGAAGGTGATACTTTTGGTGTTTTCCAGCTAGGATCTACTGCGGTTCCTGTTTGCAAGAAAGTCAAACCGAGGACCGTAGCGGATATTGCATTGGTTTCTGCTCTAGTGCGCCCCGCGGCAAAGGATACCATTCCCGATCTGCTCAAGGTTAGGAATGGTGAAGAAGAAATGACACTAATGCATCCCACTTTGCATCGCGCATTTGCGGGAACATATGGTTATGGTTTGTATGAAGAGAGTTTGATGTACCTTGCGCAGGACGTTGCTGGCTGGGATCTGCACGATGCAGACAAGTTGCGCAAGCTTACCAAGGAGAAAGGTAAGAATCCGGAGAAAGTGAAGCAGTGGAGAGGTGAGTTTATCGAGGGTGCGGTCAAGAACAAGTCCCTTTCCGAAGAGACAGCAACGAAAATCTGGGATGAGACAATAGCACAGTTCGGCGGTTACGGGTTTAACAGGAGTTTGTACTTTTCTGAATCGGTTGATATATTCACTTCAGAAGGAGAGTTCATAGCCTCAAAGCCAATCCAAGATGTTCAGCCTGGAGAATTCGTTCGGTCAAGAGATGAAGATACGGGCGAGGATATTTACATCGAGGTGATTGGCAAACACGATCATGGAGAGTTGGAGGTGGTTGAGGTAGAGCTTGAAACTGGAGAAAAGGTACGATGCACAATGAATCACAAATTCAGGACAGTAGAAACAGGAGAGATGTTACCATTACATCAGATTCTCAAGGACGGACTGTCTATTGTTGTAAGCGATGTCACAAAAACTTCTGGGATCTGAGCAAGGCCGAAACTCATATAATTGAGTGTAAAGCTAAGTTCGATCAGTTACCAGAAGGTATTGATTTTGTGGTTTGTAAGATATGTGGGTGGCACGCTAAGAGACTGTCTGGTCATCTACATAAAGAGCATGGGATTGATTCGTCTGAATATAATAATCCGGTCCTTTGTGAGACTTCAAAGAAGAAGTACGAGGCAGTTGCTCAAGATAATGGTAATTGGATTGAGAAGGCCAAGGCTCGCGGAGAGGATCTTGCAGAGTACAGAAAGAAAATGGGTAAGGCTCTTAGTGAGTCAATTATATCCAATCCAGAAGATCGAAAGCGTCGAGCGAAGGTGATGGCTGGCGTGAACAAATCGGAAGTTATGCGCAAGAAAGCCTCCGAAACAGCTAAGAAAACATCAGCGCGAGAAGATGTACAGGAGAAACGGGCGGCGCAGTTAAAACGGTGGAGAGACGAAAATCCAGATAAGTTTTTCAATCAATGTACAAGCAGGATGCTCAGGCCACACTGGCATAGCAAACCAGAGTCTTTGTTGTATGATGTTGTTAGTGATAGAGATAACTACAAATTCAAACAAAATCAGGTGGTAAAGTCGAACACGTTTATTTCTAAATCGAAACGAAAACAGGTAGACATCGGAGATAAATCAAGGCGTGTGTATATTGAATATGATGGCAAACTACATTTTATTCAAACCCGATTAAACCAACTACAGAAAGTTCAGGAAAAGGATCGTCTGTTAGATGAACATATCAAGAAACATAGTTGGGTTTTGATTAGGGTGGGATATGATCAATTTTCGTATCGTAAATCGGATTATGGTTTTAAGAAAAAATGTCTTGATAGAGTATTTGGTATTCTCGACAACCCAACACCAGGGGTTCATTATATAGGAGAGGTTTATGTTTCAAGAGATAGGTGAATTACAAGGAGGTTTAGTTCCTGATCCTGATAAAGAGATTAGTATAGATTCGTTTGTTGAACAATATAAAGAGCGTGCAAAGGAAGCATGTCAAGAGAAAGGATGGTCAGAAGATGTCTGGAGGACATTAGCTGAGATTTGGGCACAGACTGATATGGATATTTTTCGTGATGTAGCTTATAGTATCAACGGATCGGTGAGGGATGCTATCATTAAACTGGCAAAAAAATCCAATATCAAAACGGTGCGTCCAGTTGAAAAAGCACAGACATATGATCTTGAGGTGGCCCACCCAGATCATCAGTATTATCTGTCTAATGGGATGTTAACCAGTAATAGTCACGCCACCTTGTATAGCATGATTTCATTCCATACGGCGTACCTCAAAGCGAATTACCCCATTGAATTCCTGGTAGCGAACCTGATGTCCGAGGTTCGGTCCAATGCTAAGGCTGCTAGGGACAACATAACCAAGATTAAGAACGAGATTAGAGCCAGACGTGTGAAGATTGTGCCCCCAGATGTCAATAAATCAGGGCTTTCATGGAAGATTGTGGACGATAGAACGCTCATGACTGGCCTAGATTCCCTGAAATTCATGGGTAAGGATGCTATTCCTGAGCTAATTGAGAAGCGTCCATTCAGTGATTATCAAGATCTAATCTATAGAACCCATTCTCAGAAAGTTCGGTCCCCTAGTATTCAGGCAATGGCTGCATCTGGCAGTCTAGATTCGTTTGGAATGGACCGGAAGATCATGTATCACTACGCATCTGACTATCGCGCAAAGCTGCGTAGTCATATGGCCCGCTTGGACAGGGCTTGGGCTAAGAAATGGGCTGAAGAAAACGATTATGTCAAGGATTCTGATGAGCTTGGTGACTTCTGGAGAGACAAATTCGGCACTCGTTACGAGCCGCCTCCCCCTCCAGATGATCGGAAGACTGCCCATTTAGCTGAGTTTCACTATCCTTTCCCGGATGAGACACCGTGGACGGTACAAGAACGATTCGCTCTAGAGGAATATTACATGGGCGAAGGTATCTCGGGGGATACTTTTGAGCGATACCCAGACTTCTTTGATAGGAAGAAGTCTGTTCCATTCGCTGCACTACCAGAAGCATTCCCTTGGAGCCTTCAACATGAGGATGAGCGCACCAATCGCAAAGCAAATACACATTACCTTGCTAATCATAAGATGAGACCAATGGAGGCTGTCATCGTTGGTATGTTTGTCTTCGTGGTAAAAAACGAGGAGTCGCCTATTTTCGGAAAAGAGATGGCCAGATTTACCATTCAAGATCCTTGGGGTGATGAATCTACATTGCTCGCTTTCCCAGAGGGCTGGGAGGAGATGAAGAATCGAATTGGGAAAGAGTTATCGAATGGTCAGAAGATTGAGCCGGGACTAGCAATCAGATTTATTGGGCAGTTTCAATGGGAAACCGAGCACACAACATCTTTTGTGCTGGGTGATATATTGGATTTTAAAGCGCCTCCGAGTCTTCCCGAGGACTATCGATGTTCTAAGATGGTAAAGATGCCGAGAACTAAGAAAGTTAAAGCAGAAGAGATAAGTTCATCTACAATGAGCGATGTCTTGGAACAATTAGAAGATGAAATGCTGGATAACGGGTTATCTTCTGTAGATGATGAAGATGATGAGGTTGATAGTTACGATTTTAGTTGAGGATTTTTATGAGATGCATGTCTTGTGGTGCAGACATCCCGCCTGAGTGGGTGAATGCCATACAGCGCAACGAATGTCCCGGATGTGGTGGCGAAATCATGTCTGGTCCGACTCAAGAGCTATTGAAAGATCTTACTGAAGCTTTGGAGAGAATGCCCAATGATCCGCAGGGTGTGGCTGGTTGGCTTCTATCTAATTATCGGTTTCAAAAAATGGGTTCTGGAGAACCTGTTGAGAAATTCCATCGCAAGGGTGGTAATTCTCCACGAGATGTTGATGGAAACAATCTCAAAGTTGATCCTACGTATAATGAATTTATCAGACGGAATGAAGCTAGTGGATTGGTTGCCCGTGGAGAGGAGCTAGCCAAACTAAAGCATTCTCAGGACGGAAAGCTGGCAGAGTTTGCTTCTATGATTCAGAGCGTGGGCGATCCGTATGGTGATGATACTGTTTCTAATCAATCTCAAGAAGAAGAAAATGCCAACGCAGATGATCAGAAAGCGTATTTGGAATTGCAGGCGGCGGGATATGATCCATTTGCCCAAAATAAGACTGGAGGAATTGTTGATTTGTCACAAGCTATCAATCCCCAGGATGTGGTCAATCTCATGACAAAAGGGCAGGAAGCTCCCTTAAAAGAAGAAGTGATGTTGGCTCAGACTCAAGAAGGTCGCAATTATCTACAGAGAGATCGTTTCAAGAGAATGAAGGCACAGGATGCAATCTCTGGAGGTGGTGGAGGAGCATTTAGGAGATAATATGGTTGTGACAAGATTTAGTCATAGAGGTGAGGACCAAGAGACTCTTGAATGGTTGGAGAAACTTGCCAATCAGAATAACGTAACAGATGCAGATGTCGAAGAAGCTCTTGCCGAATATGACAAGCAAGAAGAAGAGAAACGCTCTCTTAATGATTCATACGAGATGAGGCGCGAGCGATACAAGCGTGAGAAAGCCAAGGAAGGTCTTGAGTCCGGCACTGGTGGATTCAGGAGGGCCAAATGAATCAGGAAGAACTACAAGAGAGGGTTAACAATGCGGCTGATGCAATTATCGAAGCATTAACTGATGTTGGTATTCCGCAAGTAAAAGCTAGGAAGTTTGCCGAGAAGTTTACTTTACACTTCATCGAGAAAGCTGCTTGGACCATACCGAGCATGAAAGAGCTTAGGGATCTAGAGAAAGAGTACATCGGCACAGGAATGGATATCTGGAGTGTGGTTGCTAACGTCTGCAAACCTTTATGTCTTAGTTATGCAGAACGAGTTCGTTATTTTCTCAATGAATTTCCAGATAATTTATCAGAAGACGATGCTGCTAAGTTCAAGGAAGATCTCGAAGCTTTGGAAGAGTTTGAGACGATGTGCAGTGATGGATGTCCAGTTACTGATGAGCATCGTGAGTTGTTGAATGTATTAGCTCAGGGTATTGAGCCCCCTGCTTTTCCTGGAGTGCGTGGAGTTACACCAGAGGAAGTTGAGCAGTTCAAGGTTCTAGGTAAGAAGTTTGGTCTCTCGGATGAAGAAATTAAACTTCGCATTCAGGTTACTGATTATTCTACATATAAGTCTAGGATTGATAGAATACTAGAGGTACAGAAGATTGTCGATGCTCGTAAAGAGAAGAATCTCAAAGCGCTTGATCGTAAGCAGCATCATGGGATGAACATGAACCGATTCTACAGGGAGTAAGATGGCCAGAGGAAAGCCCATACCTAATATCCGTATCATTGATAACAAGAAAGTCTGGGTAACTCCAGATGAGTTTCGATACTACGAAGAGATTTGTAAGGGATATGACCGTCCAAACTTCAATGGAAAGGATTTGTTTCAGGATCATTTTGAGGTGAATGACGACGGGGTTATCATCTTTGTCAAGCCGCCGCATAAGAAGTATTCATCTATGGAGGTTTACACTTTCCTGATAAGCCTACAGGTGAACCAGATACTACGTATAATTCAAGAAGAGATAGCCTCCTTGATAAGGGAAGCTGAGGAAAAGTTCAAGGAGAAGGCTGCTGAGATGAATACCGCAATGGAACGAATGAATTCATTGATAGAAGAAGTCGAGCGTCTGAAGGAGAATGGGTTTAAAACCAACTCCAACAAGGGACGTAAGACCGATGACGGAAGAGTTAACGCAGGAACAGAAGGATCAAGTAGCTGACCTTCTGGGTAATTACGAGCAGAAATATCATAAGATACTTCTAGAGTTAGATTCATTGTCTCAGGGCACATTCGATGAGGATGAGTCTTCGAGCCGAGCGGCTATGTGCTTGATAACACAGTCAGCTTTATTATCTGATTTGGCCGCTGCTGATTTACGATCAAGGTCGTTAAAGCGTGATATAGATTTCGCAAAGGCGAAAGCCTACGCAGAACTTAAGAATAATCCTCCCGATGGGAAGAAGATTACCGAGAGTGCGTTGGCCCAGCTCATAGTCACAGATGATGAAGTACAGCGCGTATCCAAAGAGCAAATTGAAGCTGAAAGAGATTACAAATATCTAGCTAACATTCATGCTCTTCTTAAAGAAGCGCATCTTACTTTTAGGTCTGTTAAAAAAGGAGTATAATGGCTGCTAAGAAAACACAACAGAAGATCAATGTTGCAGAATTAGTAGAGAAAGCTCGTGGCCGATTCGAAAAGAAGAAGTCTATTATCGGCGCGAGAATGAGGACAGGAAATCAAATCATCCTGTCACAAGATCCAGACGACTACATACATTCCGATCAGATTAATAAGTGGTGGACGCCTCTCACGGGCATCATGGGCTATGCCTTTGGTCGTATCTTCCAGATTGCTGGTAAGCCGGATAGTGGCAAGAGCACTGCGGCTATGGAAGCAATGAAGGCTGCACAAGATCAGGGTGTACTTGTCGTTTTATGGGATGCCGAAGGTAAGTTTGATTCGGTTCGTTTCCGAGATAAGATAGGCGGGGATCCTTCACAGATTCCCGTAGCTCCTAGTCGTAACATTCTAGAGGGTGTACAGCAAAGCGTGGCTTACATCAAAGCGGCCAAGGAGATAAATCCCGAACAGAAGATATTCTTGGTTTGGGATTCTGTTGGCGCATCACTTAACTCAGCTGAAGATGAAGAGAACGATGATTATAGCAAGCAACCCGGCGTTACAGCCAAGGAAGTAAGCTGGGCTATTCGACGTTTCAATCAGCTGATGGAGAAATACCGAGATAAGAATGGTAACTATTCCATCGCAATTCTCTGTATTAATCAGGTGTATGCCAACATCGGTTCGGTGGGATACAAGCAGAAGGGAGGTGCGGAACTCGAATACCTCAGCTCCCTTATTCTAGAAATGTCGAGGAAGGCGACGCTGACCCGTACAAGGAATAAGCAGAAAGTCAAGTACGGAATTCAGACCATAGCAAGGGTCAAGAAGAACCACCTCTTCGGAGGCGAGGATTGTGTCGCTGAATTAGAGCTTGTTGTATCCGCATCGGGTATCGAACTTGCCAATGAAATCAAGAAAAAGTCCCCAGATATCGAGGGGTTAGATGAGGATGACGAATAATGTCAGGGATACCCAGAGTAGTAGATAGATCAACCACTAAACCGATATATCTTGTAGTGGTGGAAGATCCCACTGAGAAGGACGGCATAGCCTTCTACAAGTCTCAAGATTTGGATGAAGGAAGTGTAACATCTCTCGAATTAAGGGGTTTCCAACTCAATAGAACACAAGCGGGTCAATTAGTAAAAGATCCACGTGCTTCAACAACAAGTGCTAAGACGGAAACCAAAGCGGTAAACCGTAAAATTCCGTGGCACAGAATAATTCGCATAGAAAACACAACCTACAAAAAACCGCAAGGAGAAAATCATGAGTAACGAAACTAAACCATCCGTTGGTATTAGACCATGGGGAACCACCCCTAAGAAGACACGCCAGTTTGATGATGACCTTCCTCGGCTTAATTACATGAAGCTCCAGCCAGGTATCAACAATGTGCGTATCGTGACAGGAATCGGAACTTACTATCAGGTTCGATGGAAGGGTCCGAAAAGCAAGCGGCCTTATGGGGATCGCATCCGCACCTCATGGCCGACATATGAGGATTGCCCAGTCAAGAAGTATCTTGGTCTAGAAGGTAAGGAACGCTACATGGTCGTCTGCATCGACCGTGCAGATAAGAAAGACCCCCTGAAGCTTTTGGATGTGAGTCCGCTCACAGCTGAGCAGATCGAGACCAACCTTGAGGTCAAGAACTCGATGCGTCCCGAAGGACAGAAGGTCACTCCTCGTGACTTCGATATCAGCATCAAGTTCGATCCGAAGGCAAAGAAGGCCACTGGCTTCTATAGCGTTGTCGCTCATGACACCATGCCTATGAGCGAAGAGGATCTAGCTCTCGTCGAAGATATCGGTGGAGAGGAAGTGCTAGATAAGATCCTTCACAGGCAGTTGCTCTGCCCGAAGCCAGAAACCGTTATCAAGCGCCTCAAGGAGGACTTGGGCTGGGATGGCAAATCAATTGTCAAAACGGAAGAGAAAGGTGAGGCCGAATTGGAGGAGCCTGATGAGGATGATTACGCTTTCAAGGCTCCGGCAGATTCTGAGGATAGCTCGGAAGAAGCCGCAGCTAACGGCTAATCATCACGCTGAAGAACTTCACTTAGACGTTCTTAGCTTTGAAGAGGACAGCTTCCATTAAGGAGCTGTCCTTTTCTTTTTGTTATAGTACCATGCATGGTACTTAAGCAATTGAAATATAAAGACTTGCCGGCACTCAAAAAACAATGGCATGAAGATCAAAATTATGAATGTCCACTCTTTGGTAAGAAGTATTCATTAGAAGATGTCGTGGTAGATCATAGACACAAGCTGAAGTCTGAGCTTCCCGATGAGTCAGGTAAAGGTATATGTCGCGGCGTTATTCATTTTCAAGGAAATGCGATTGAAGGAAAGATCACTAATGCTTTTAAAAGATATGGTGGTGATAAGCACATTACTCTTATTGATTTTCTCAGGAACTTGGCAGATTATCTAGAGAAGAATAGAAGTGATGATGAGGTGAAATATATACATCCATCGGAGGAACCAAAACAACCCAAGTTGATGAAATCATCATATAACAAGTTGGTGAGAGCTGTGGCGGGCAAGCAGAAAGTTCCCAGGTACACTGGGAAGTACACCAAACCGCTTCGGAAATTGTACGAGAAGTATGGCATCGAGCCGGTTTTTCAGTCGAGAGTCTCAGGTGAGAGTCATTCTAGGAAGAGATGAATACTCAGCAAGCATGTGATCTACTTGGTATCTCCGTTGGTACCCCAATGGATGAAGTCAAGAAAGCTTTCAAAAAGAAAGCTGCACAATATCATCCTGATAGAAACCAGGATGAGGGCGCTGAGGATAAATTCAAAGCGGTTAACGAAGCGTATCAATTGCTGGAGAAGCATGGCACGACTCCAGCTGCCGCGAACGACGTATCATCTCAGTTTTACAATCACAGCGATGATTTATTTGAAGAGCTGCGCCGACGTATGGATGAAACATTCAATCCGTTCGGAATACCTACACACATACGGGGAGAGCCAATCATCGTCAGTGTCGAGATACCTTTTGAAATAGCAGTAACCGGTGGTAGGAAAGAAGTCACTTACGAACGTAGTGTGAAGTGTACATGTGATAGTGGTAATATTCCTATCAGTGAAAGTAAACAGATGTGTCCAAAGTGTGGGGGACACGGTTATCGCAAGTACGGAAACGGTGAGAAGAATCTTCCATGTAATATTTGTAAGGGTACTGGATATTTGTCATCTAAAACTAAATGTTCCAAGTGTGGTGGCTCTGGTATTACCCAGAGTGTTGACACTATGAAAGTAGCTATTCCTCCGGGAGCAGAGAGTGGTACGCGGTTAATTTTGAAGGAAAAGGGTAATTATCGGAAGAATGCTTATGATAATGTTATCGTTGTAGTACGTGTGTTACCCGATCATGACATGCAGCTCAGTGGTAAGGATGTTATATCCGTAGTTGAGCTTAGTTTGCTAGAGGCTCTGACGGGGACGAAAAAAAAACTTCGTACCGTTAAGGGAGAAAAAACGTTAGCATTCAAACCAAAAACACGACACAGAGATACAATTAAGGTTTCAGGTTATGGTGTTCCACCCAACGGATCACATACATTTATAGTCAACGTCTCTTATCCTGAGGATGTAACTAGGATAATTGAGGTGTTAGAGAATCAAGATGAACCTGAACCAGAGGAAATTTCTGGAATACAGAGTTAGGAGAGAAAGTGGATTTTAGATCATTTTGTGATAACAAGGGTTGCAATAAAGAGATGCGACCTGTTGTCGATAAGGATAGTTTAGTTGCTTATTGCACCGAGTGTGGGAAACCTGTTAACAACATATCTATCTTCATGCGGAGACAGATGGTTTCCCATGGTCAGGTTCGTCGAAATGAAAAGAAGAAGTTGGCATGGTCTGTTCGCTGCCAACATTGTGATAAGGAGGGTCCACCTGAGCTAGACAAAAAAGGCGAGAAGCTCGTCTGCTCGTTCTGTGGTAAAGAGTTGGATCATCTTACCAAACCTTTTGCTCAGATGATCAAAGTGAACTTGCAAGCTCAGAGGAGAGCAAATGGAGAATGAAGGCTCTAACAGAACATAAACAGAAGCAAAAATCTTTGCGGAACGTGGTCCGGGCTTGTCAGCACTTGCTACTCACTTCTGAACAAGCCCGTCCAGCCCGGCGTTATTTGGATTCCCGCCTGGCAAAAACTGACCAGATTAGTTGGAAGTTTGGGTTTTTTCCTACTGATGACCACCTCTTGGAACTCACTAATCTGGTGAGTAAAGCTGACTTGAAGGCTTTGAATTTGCACTATCTCAAGTATTTGGGCGGTGGAATGGTACCTCATGGTCACTTTTCAGAACACAATCTGCTTTTGCCATTCCATAATGTATATGGGGATATTGTGGCCCTATTAGGTAGGTGTCTGCTTACTGAGAAGAAGCGGGAAGACGCTTCACTGCAAAAATATAAGTACAGTAAGGGTTGTCAAAAAGATCTGTTTGTCTATGGCTTGGACAAAGCCCGGGAGGCTATTATAGCTAGGAATTGCGTCATTGGTGTAGAGGGACAGTTTGATTGTATTGCCTTACACGCCAAAGGAATCAAAAACGCTGTAGCTTTTGGTAGTGCCAATTTATCCAAGTACCAAATGTTCCAGATTCATAGATACACCAATAACATCATTCTGATGTTCGATAGTGATGATGCGGGGCAGAAAGCCAAGAAAAGAATCAAAGACCGCTATAAGGGTGTGGCCAATATCAAGACAATGGGTATTCCTGAAGGTTTTAAGGACATAGACGAATTTTTCCGAGGCTCCAAAGACACCGACTACATTCAGTATGTTATAGATACTATAAAAGGTTTTGGAGAATGAATGGGAAAAAAGGCTAATCGATCAAACGGATACCAACACTTATTTACAGAACAACCATACTCAAATGAGATGATGGCGGAGTTCTCGGAGGCACAGGGCTTGGTAGAGAATTACAAACCAGAGGATAGGGAAAGTTTATTAGATCTAAGAATTGATCTCAGGAAGGAGTTCTGGAGGTTAGCTAGGGAGAATCTAACCGCGCGCCAGTTTCAGGTCATTGAGCTGATGGCAATGGGGTACACTCAGATCGAAATTGCAAAGCAGCTAAATGTCAACCAGAGTTCCATTACGAAGTCGCTGAATGGCAATTGCGATTATCGGAATGGAAAAAAGATATACGGGGGTGCAAAAAAGAAACTAAAGAGGCTTGCGGACAAGGATCCCAGGATTCAATCAATAATCGGGCAGATAGCTGAGATACATTCTCAATACGAGTGAAACTCGGCATCTGCGAGGACCGAGCAGGAGCCCACGCTTTGCCGTGGGCTTTTGTGTTTTTGCTTCTATCACTACTTTAGCATGGTTTTAGCGTAGTTACAAGCTTGCCATCTAATATGGGAGAACCAATGAATGATAAGTTCACAGTTGACTTTGATCGCTTGGCTCAGACGGTACTTCCCAAGCGTACCCACCGCCTTGCTGATGTTGAACATCGCCTCGAAAGAGTAGCTTATGATCTAGTCCGATTTCGGGACGACCAAGATATTGACCAGCTCTGGAAGATTCACGACACCCCAGAGGGTCCTGTAATCGTGGCCTTGTATGATGAAGATGGCAACCCCGTCCGGGAAAAGAAATCGGATTGGGAAGTTATTCCGGACAAGAAGGCGATGCACATCTACTACAAAGGCGAGCCGCTAGTCTCTCTTTCTTCAGAACAACTTGGAATTCCAGAGAGTGAATTCAATATCGCACGCCGCTGGTTGCCCAGGAAGTTGGCAAGTGATGAAAATTTGCAGAGATTATTGCTAGAGAAGGTAGCTTCAACTAACCGCAAGCTTATTGCTCAGCGCTTTCCAGAACTCACCAAGGTAGCGGATGTTGGTATTGACGAGGATTGGGAAGACGAGTCGGATGAAACCGAAACTGAACGCGCCCAGGAATATCTGGATATCGGTGCAGAACTACCACCTGATATACTTGAGATGATTGAAGGATAAGAGGGAACACATGGACCTAAACGAAATCACTTCTTTGATAACACAAACCGCCAAGGCAATTAATGCTAATGAGAAGGTTGCACTTCCCATTATAGCAGCTAAAGCACGTCGGGAAGCTCAGGCCCATCCCACCGACATCCCTTTGGTTAATGCCTCTCATGTTCTTACCAAAATGGCGTCGGACAAAACTTTCATTAGCAAGGATGAGCTGCGCGGAATCATTGAGAGATTTAGCGCTAGCCATTCCAAACTTTCCCAGGTTTTTTCCGAGGAATTAGATAAGCAACCAGAGCGTAAGCCCCAGACCTTCGTTAGGGACTCGAACGAGGGCGCAAGCGTCGATAGAGATTATGCAAGATTCGCAGATCCTTTACTGTCGAATGCTTTGGCTGGGGCCTTTGCTCCCGAGCCAACTGAGAAATTGTATTCTCAGCAAGACGCTCAGCGGGCCAAGCGCGCCGCCCACGCACAACTGGTGGGCATCGGCGTGCAGCCTAAGGACATCAAAACATTTGCCGGTCGCAAAGATATCATCATCTGTCAGGCCGTCCATGAAACTCCATTAGGACAAGCCAATATTCTCATCCCAGTTGAGCTGAAAGAAGGCAAAGCTGTTCTCCCAACAATGTTTTTCAGCACTGCGGGATTCGAGGACCTGAAGAAGGGACCATACGTAGCTCAGATGAAAATAGTGGCCGGCAAAGCTTTCCGCGTTGATGGTACTAAATTGCTCGATGTCCTCGAACAGGTCAAGAAGGGTAGCGATACTATCGCTAGTGAAGTCGAAATGGCCGCCATCAAGGTTGCTTCCGAAGAAGGTACACCAGCTATACACTCTGATAGTATCCTGTATGCTGAACTGGAAAATCCAAAGAAAGACGTTGAGATGCTCCAGATTGAGGCTACAGAAGAGAGTAAGTTTGCTGAAACTCTGGGTAAGCCAGATGGCGTAGCTCGTTTCGTACATGGCGATCGTATGGTGGAAGCTGGACGCTCTATGCTGGTTCGTAAGTTTGCCGACATGGGATATAAAAATGTTCAGGTGAGGGTTGGTGATGTAGAAGAAGATAAGATTTTCTATTCTGTTGCTATTGGAACAGGCACTGGCCTAAGCATCCCGGTTGAGGTCGTTGGTAAGATGGTTGCTCCTCCAAAGGTTGTGTTCGCCGAGGGTATGGTTACAGCATTCAGTAAAGAGGCCATTTCTGAGGTTGTCAAGGCGGGAAGTGGCGGCAATAAGCGTGCATTAGCCACTGCTTCTCCATGCTATGACATGAAGCCAACTGAGCTTTTGGATGTGGTAAAGGAGTCAATCGCTGAGGGTAATTACACCCGGGCTGAAGACGCTATCAACGTTCTTGGTGAGGTAGATCCTCACGCGCAGCGTGTTGCGATTGCGCACATGATGATGAATATCTATGAGCCTGGCGCGGAGCCGAAGAAGGAAATTGCTGAGATGCAGCGTGTTGCAAACCAGCCAGTAACTGATACTCCACAGTTCATGACTCATAAGATATTCTTCCCTGAAGGAGCATAATGGCAATTTCAACGGAACTTAGGGTTCTAGCTCGTAAGCTAGAGAAAAATAGTGACGACCTATTGATTAACGCTTCACATAAGGGCCCGGAGACTTTCGAAAAAGTGGCGACCGCTGTAGCTGCTGCATCTACTCTTCTTGAGAGTGTTGCTGATGATATGGAAGCTAAAGCTGAATTTAGAATGACCGAACAGCAATTCGATGAGATGGTCGAAACTATCAAAGCTTTCAATGAGAGCGGCGATGATCTTCTCAAGAAGCAAGCCTCGGTTATGGAAGAGCTACTCCTTTCCATTGCAGCGCCAAAGAACGCAGCACAACAGGTTCGCAAGGTCACCGAGGATGAAGTCAATCGACTACGCGAAGAGCGTAGGCGTGCTCGTGGCGAAGAAGCCTACATCAAACCCAGACAGGAACATCACGACATGTGGAACTCTGCTGCCCAGGCTAAGGCCGTAGAGCAACAGGTGAAGCGTTATGTTCCGCTGGAAGCACCACTTCAGACACGGTATCCACCAGACCGTCCCGGTGGACAGATGACTCGTATCACTGATCATGTGTACCAGGATATCGTTACCGGCATTATCTATGATTACAAAGCTGGCTATACCACTCAGAAAGGAAACAAGATTCCTGGAGGATCTGTAGAAAACCAGACACGTCAGCTTGGTGATTATAGGCATCAGAGTAGCGCATTGTTTGAGACTCGTGATTCTCTCATGGGCCGCTATGCTGCTGACGGAGATCTTCGTCACTTGAAGAAGTACGCTCTGAATAGCGAGATTGCAGAAGCAATTCGGGCGGTGCGCGATGAGGCACCGGAACTGGTGAATGATGCTATCGATCACGCTTTTGATGATGGCCTCTCTACAAGCGAAGTAGCCAATATCCTGAGCGATGAGATTAAGGCTACCGGCAGTCTGAAAGATTGCCTTGCCGCAGCCGGCTGGGACGACATCTCCCCAAAAGTACCAACCGATCCTAAGACTAACCGTGAGAGTCTAGTTGCATTGGCTCTGAATGCCATCCAGGAACTAGCTCCCCATCTGCTAACAGCTGCTGTTGATAAAGCTCAAAAAGAACTGACTGACCAGCAAATTAAGTCAATTCTAGCTAATGGGTTCAGTGGTAAGTTTGAAGTCTCTTCGTTCAGTGAGGAGAATGAAATCAAAGTAGCAGAATCATTGCTGCCACATCTGAGAGATCTGGGCTGGAATGATCTAGCAGATCATCACCTACAAGTGATGGCCAAACTTGGGATCGGAATAGATAAAATACAGAAATTCTCT
The DNA here is from genome assembly GCA_002825515.1 of Candidatus Thorarchaeota archaeon MP11T_1. The sequence continues at coordinate 22,668 of PJET01000007.1, forward strand.
GGTAAAAAAAAGTCCTCTCATCTACATAAGTTGAGTAGATTACTCAGAGATGCAGCTCCAGCACGTGCGGTGGAAGTCCCTTTATATGAGACTGAGGAAGAACCGCCTCCTTCGATTTTTTTTCAGGGACAGCCTGCTGAAATTGAGGAAGCTCCTCCAACTATACGCCAGGTCCCGCAAGGAATGATAGAGGAGCCTGCTCCGGGTTTGTTCTCTGAGTTATTTGGAGAACCACCAGTACAAGGCCCCGTTACTCCAATGGATGATCTTGCTGAATGGAATAAGGTCTACGAAGGAGCGAAGCAGGTTGTCTCACAAAATGCTGGCGTTAAAGAGCAGATGATTGCACTGATTCAGTCTGGCCAAAGAGATGAGGCCGAGAATCAACTTAAACGGCTTATCAACGAAGAGATGAATAGACATGGCTTCGTTGGCGCTTATGAGACAGATGAAAGCGGAAAAGAATACCTCCTTGTAGCGCGGGATTTAGGTGCTCGACCAACGGCTCCGGAGATGCCCGAGGAAAAAGTCACACCTGGCGCAGCCACAAACCAAGGTAAGGAACTTGGTTGGGAAGAATACCAAGCCAAGAATAAAGTAGTGGTTAGTGATGAGAAAGCCTCCGATATGGAGAAGAGAATATTCCAGCTTCACAATTCAGTAAAGGGAGGGTTCGATAAGATTTATGTTCAGTATACCTTCCCAGGCTCTGATATCCCTCTATCTATCGAAAGACTACCCGCGTCCATTAAAAGTAAACTGACACCTATGTACATGCGGGGAGAAACCACTACGGCTATGCTTGATTCAATGAAAGATTGGCTATCAGAGTATGTGGAGCCTAAGGCTGATGCACTAACAGATGATAAAATAGTTGAACTTCGTCGCAAATCCGAAGAATTGATGGAGGAAGCTGCTGCTCTTGAGACAAAAGGGGAAGCAGAAAAAGCCGCCAAGAAGATGGACCAAGCTGCAAGAGAAGAAGCTAAATCTAACAATAGAGAGGTTGTCAGAGATGAAGTAATTTTAGAGCAAATAGAAAAGCTCATGCCTTCTATTGATGATTTGACAAAGGCTAGAAAGTCTTTGCGTGGTGCTGAGAATAAAGATCAGGCGAAGAGACTGAGGCTAAAGGCTATTTCTAATGCACTCCAGGCTGCCGCTAATATGGTCCTAGATAGCGAAGGACTTCCACCAATGTTCCCGGGCGGTGAGATTTTAACCAAGCAAGATTTTACCAAACAGATGGAAGAACTTGGCAAATCTGAAGGAGCTATTGCTCGTAGCAAGGAAGAGAAACGACAAATGGCCAGAACCAAACGAAAGAGTATTTTGGTTCATCCAATTCCCGAAAATGCTGAGGGCCAAAGACTTTCTACTATTTGGGAGGAACCCGAAAGGTATATTGAGGGTCTTCGTCAGGCGAAGGCTAAGTTCCCAATGAAAGGACGGTACATTTCTAGAGAAGAAGATACAAAGAAAAAGTGGGATAAATTCATGGAAGAGCAAGGGTTAGTCCCACCTAGTTACAAGCTGTTTGGTTCGACGGGTAGTACATTAGCTATGCTCAGGGGTTTTATCAATGATTTGGATAAAGTTGCATTCCCAGATTTTGGTGGCCTCAAGAATCTGTTTGATAGTCCTGATGAATATGCACAGCATTATCAGGAAGGCCAAGAGAAGTTTGGAAAAGAATATAATCGAGAAAAACCACCCTTGGAATTCTATAAAATCCATGGAGGCGCACCAAATCTGAGCGGTATTCCGATGACAGTCCAGAAATATGTTAAGGTATTATACGAGAAGAAGACGAAGCTCGAAGATGCTGTGGAAGAGATGCAACAGCATGGTGTTCCGCCGGTTATGGTCAAGAAAGTTTGGGAGAGTTTACAAGAGAGTGGTCAGAAAGTAAGAGGAATGATTCTAGCTAGATTGGCTAGAGGTGATGATCCTCGCATAGTCATGGCTAGAGTGGATGAGTATTATCCAGATGCTCATATCCCAGAAGGTGTTATTGAGTTTATGTACAACTTCATGATGAAGAAGAGGCTACATAATGAAAAGGTTAACGAGCGGTGGAATAAGTGGTCTCAAAGTCTAGGTTTCTATCCACCCCACAAGATTTCGATAGGGAAAGTTACAGCTCACGATTTGTTGAGGCCATTCTGGGGCCGCCGCGGTGACCCAGATGTTGTTAGTGGCACGCCGATGGCTGAAATGAGCTGAGAGGAAGGCATGAAATGGTTGATTTCACAAAGATCATTGATCACCCCGAGAAAACGACCATAATTTCGAAGCTGGTTAGCGGAGAGAGCCCTAAAGTTGTATCTAAATATCTCAAAGATAAATATCCGAAACCTGATGAAGGTCATCTAAGACTCCCAGCAACTCTCTTGCAAGAATTCCATGATACTTACAGCGACCATCACGGATATGTGAAGAAGATTGTCTCGCGAAACGCAGAGAATAAACTGGATAAGAAAATTCACGAGTCTTTGCTTGATACCCGTGCTTGGCGTGAGCGGGTCATTGAGGGCGTCAATAAAGAGATCAACTATCTAGAAAAACTCGACGCGGTGCTGACTATTCTGGAGACTCGGGCAGAGCAGATATTTGATATGATTCAAAGCGACCCTGAGAATACCCGTACGGATTATGTCTTCACTAAGTATATGGAATTGTTGATGCTCGCTATTGAGAAGGGCGATAAAATCCGTAATGATCGTCCGGATGTGCGTGTGGAGCACACATATACAGTACAGATGGTGGAACAACAATCGGTAGCATTCCAGGAGGCAATCCGCAGGGTACTAGAGCGGTTGGGACCAGAGTACACTTCAATCTTTATGGAGTTATTGGGCGAAGAGATGAAGAAAATGACCGCGAAGAGCATAGATACAGCGCCGACTCCGAGAGAATTGGAGCGGGAGAAAGAAGCTATTGATAAATTAGATGTCCAGGTTCGTGAATTTGATGAGAAACTATTAGAGGAGGCAACAAATGGCGCTGCTGAATAAACACTTCAAACGTCAATTCGACTCCGCTAATTGCTCACTTTTACCGGAGGGCGTTAAGAATGACGTGCTTTCAGATTTCGAAATGATGTCGCATCTCGGCATAGATAATGATGAAGATCAAAATCGTTTTTTCTTGGTCAGAAATCACGTTCCCGAAGTACTTCACTTGATTTTCAACAGTAAATTGAATGACAAAACGACACGTGCAGTAACGGCTGAAGTCTTCAGAAATAGAGAAAAAGTACCTATTGGTACTCTTTTAGAGCTGATAGAAGCCATTGATCTCGCATTAAAGAAGATGGTACCACCAAATCTCAGACCCAAGATCGCTTATCCTCAGCCAGGAACACGACAGCAATTGCCCCAATATGACATTGGGCGCTGGGTAGATGCTACCCGTAAGATATACAATATGATGGTTAAGGGTTATCCAGAAGACAAGGCTACGGAGTCTGTTATTGGTAATTGGCAACGAAGGGAAAAGATGGATTATGAACAATGGCTAAGATTCTATAGAGAAGGGACGCCTGACAAGTATCCGAAATTAGCATCTGATATTGATTTTTTGCTAGGTGGTTTTCCACTTGGTGCTCTGCGGGGCAGAATTCCAAACCCCACCCGTAACGGGCAAGGACACGCTACCAAAGTCTCTCCAGGTCTGCCTCAACACCTCCCTCAGACAGATGTGGATTACGTTCGTGATAAAATCGAGACTCAGCGTAAAAAGCTAGTCAGTCGTCTCAATGCTGCTGAGAAGATGCTAGCTAGCATGGATGGGCAGTTATTTGCAGGTGATGATCAAGAATTGATGCTCAAGATGCTTCAGGATCTGAAGCGTCGAATTCAAACGGCAAATAAGCGCACAGTAAAGTCCTCTTTGTTTGAGGACCATATCTACCGCACAGCTAATCAGCTCAGGTCCCAAGGTAAAGATAAAGCTGCTGGCTTTTTCTACAAGCTCGCGCAGCTTCCCCCTCTCGGTGCGCCGCCTGGTGCACCTCCCACTGAAGACATTGGTGGGGGCGTGGGAGAAGCTGCTCCTCCACCTACCGGTGAAGGTGATAAAAAAGAAACTCATGATTTACTCAAAGAGTTCTTTGACAACCTCAAGCGTGGAGTAAGTGATAAGAACGACGAACCAGAAGAACGTCGTATGATCGAGAAAGAAAAGCAAGAACAAAAACGTACCCCACCGCCCGCACCGGCTCCGCCAGCACCTCCAGAAGGTGAAACAGCCACAGCAGAAGCAGCTGAAGAATTTGTTCAAATCAAATTGGGCACAGGTGTATGGCAACCACTGGCTGCATTGGCTCAGATAGCTCCAGTGCCACCAGCTCCAGCTGGGATTGCACCTCGACCTGCCCCAGCAGCCCGGCCAGCTCCGCCCCCACCTCCTAGAGAGCCGGTTGGAGATATAACTCCCGAAACTCCCGAAGAACCCGAGGGCGGTGAGATGCCAAGCGATAACACAGATGATGTTATCGAAGCAGCTTTAAAGAATGTTAACATTGAAGATGTTGTGAATCGATTGGAGATGTTGGTTTCAATTTACAATCAACGTGAAATTTCACGCCAGTTGGCCATTCTTGATATCATGATGGATCGAATTGGTTTGGCCTCTTTCTTCCCACAACTGGGAGAGGCTATGAGCAAGGCGTTGGAGGCTAATCAGTATATCGGAAATCGTCTTCAAGAAGTTCTTGGTAAAGTAAAGGGATCTATGGAAGCGCCCGGAGCTTCTGAGTGGATTGAAGTGAGACAGCAAAACACTCCGGAAACCGAGGGAATTCGTCAGCGTCTCGAACAGAAGAACAAAGAAGAAGAAAAAAGGAGAGAATTAAGGAAGGAGCGCGAGCTTGCTAAGATGGAGGGTAGGGCTCCTGAAACTCCTACTCCTGCAACTCAAATCGGAGATGCCGCAGATCTACAGAGACCGTCCAGAGTGGAGAAAGCACCCAGGCTAGAAGTGAGGTAAACCGATGGCCGGGATCAAAGACATACTGCTTGAATTCAAGCGGCTAGCCAAAGATAACGGCATTTCAGAACCGTTCATCATTGGTGGTCTTCCCCGTGACAAAATTCTCAATCGATTTCATAAGATTGAAGACGTTGATGTCACGACCGGGGATGAGTCTGTCTTTAATTTGGCGGAATTAGCAGCTAATCGTTTTAAAGCTGTACCGATGAGATTTGCTGATGGACATTATCAGTTGTATATTGAAGGAATCAAGTTCGATTTTTCTTCGAACTACAACTCTCCTGATGTTGAGTACTTCCTCACTAAAGCGGGCGTACGTAAGCCTAGTGAGATGCAGATGGAGCTTTTTAGTCGTGATTTCACGTGCAACACATTGATTATTCCTCTGACGTTAAGAAAGATAATCGACCCTACTGGGCTCGCACTTGATGATATCAAACGCAAGATAATTCGAACACCTCTACCACCTCGAATCACATTACGTGATGATACTAAACGTGTAGTTCGCGCCATATACCTAGCTGCTAAGTTAGGTTTTGAAATAGAGAGAGACATTATTACGTGGAGTCGTTCGCATCATGATAAGATTCGCGAAGAGGTATCTGAGGGATTTTCTAAGCGGAAGCTTGCTAGTGCTGCGCGGGCTGATCCGGATAGGACAATGAAGTATCTTACTGCCATGGACCTTTGGGGAGTTGTGGGAATTCCAAAGATCCTTATGGGTCAAATAGGAGTTCAGAGATGAAACGAGAAGCATATTATCAAGGCACCGCCGATCCTGAAAAGAAGCGAAAGCCAGATAAACTACCAGCAAAGAGGATAGATTTGGATGTCCGTCATCCTCATATTTATACTTGGTATCGTAATATGGACTATACTCCCGATCCCGATCCTAATGAGACGGGCATTGGTGGAGGAATGTACCATGGTCCGATGGATCGGTTCAAGAGTGTTAAGGAGTTTTTAGATCGTAGGCGCAAGAAGATGAAGGAGCGCAGGCAAAAAGCAGAGAAGCAAGCTCAAAGGATGGGTGCTTTGGAGGCTCTGGCTAAGCAGTTGTTACAGGAAGAATAATGACAAAGCATTTGAAGGTACTAGCAAACATTCGCAAGAATGACGACACGCCGTGTCCGTTTGGCTTACCCATACCGTTTGGTTGTAAGTATGCGGGCAAGCATGTCGAGCGAATGGCTCCTTTCAAAGTGATGGATAATCCGAGTCCTGAAGAACAGGAAATGATTGGAGCGGCTAATACTAAATTGTTGGCTTGGGGTCTGCTTCGTGATCCTGAAAAGCCATCGCGGTGTCCGTATGTTGGACATCTGATGGAAGATCATGATGCAGTTGAATGTAACTATGAGGATACAGCGCCGGGTCAAGGACCAGCCCAGGCTTTGATGGCTGCGCCATTCTATTCAAAGATCTTCAGTGGAGTACTCAATGGATTGTACACTTATCCTGTTGGGTACTACTCAGACTACAACGTAAGCCGAAATCTGTATTTTGGCACGTATTCTCTCCAGGGAGCGGAAAGGAGGCGTGATCTTCTTCGGATGGCAGCGGAGGAGGTTGCTCAGAGGGCTAAAACTACGAATAGTTCGGAATAGGTATTGTAACAACATTGAGGTTGTAAATGGTTGAAAAACGCGCACAAGAATATGACGTAGACGATTTGAATCTAGGCGATATCTTGATGTCTCCAGTGGGCGGTCAGTTCCCTGGCATCGAGATCGGCGAGGATATCGAAGTATCTGATGATACACCTGAGGAAGTTGTTTTCATTCTGGATGAAATTCCTGGTGCACCTAATGCCAAGGAGATTTTGGTCAAGGATGATGACGAGGATGATATCGAGGTTGAAGCTGATCCTGAAGATTCGAATGCATGGAAGTGGGAACCTTCCGGCTTCCTAAAATGGCTCCAGCGGATGTTTGATGGTGTTCCGACTCATTCTGGTTATGACAGCACCGGATTGGAGAAGGCTATCTCGTATTTCGAAGCATTGGATCGTGAGATTACCAAGGCAATGCGAACAGATTTCAAGAATGAAATCGATTCCGCAAAAGCTGAGAGAGCCCGAGAACAGATTGAGAATGGTATTGAACGGCTCGTTGAGCGTCTTCAGAACGTGAACAAAAGCAAGTTCAAGAGGAAGGGCAAGAAATCCAAGGCATGGGCAGAAGAGCTTGGTCTTGTCAAGGAGGCTCAAAAGGCCACTAACATTACTGGTATTACCATTACCGTACCTTTATTGATTTCCAGAATTGCGCGCGTTTGTATCAACGGTATGGTTTCTGCTGGTCATGACATTGAAGATATGTATAAGCGTCAGGTTGAAGAATACGAACTAGACAAGAGGGAGCAAGCTGAGCTTGCTCAGTTGTTAGCTGATATGGGTTATCCAATGTTCCAGGATCGTGGCTATCCAGTTGGCGAGCCGGTTGAGATTTGGAGAAATGATAACTTTGATTGGTCAGCTCAATATAGGGGTTGATTTATGACTTTAAGCGCGCTAGTAAAACAGGGAGTTATAGACCTGTTATTTTCAAATTGGGTTACACCAGAAGAGCGCGCTATTGTTGAGGAGGGTTGGAGAGAATTCCTTAAATTCTCCAGAAAAAATCTCGATAAGTCTGAAACTGATGCCGCTAAGGGAGATTTCAGACTGCATCGAATCATTACTGAAAATGAAGTTTACATAAGTCATATTGGAGATTCGAGACGTGATTGGTTGTTGGAGGCGTGGGTTCCATTCTGGCGAGAAAAGGGATTTGATAAAATCGCCGATGCTTTACAAGTTAGAGTAGATGAAGCCAGACATGAAGATGAAGAACCTCCTATGACAGGAAGGGAGACACCAAAAGCGAAAGTGGAGCCTAAAGAAGAGGAAGAAGGTTACGGCCTTTACGAGGGTGTCGAAGAAGAAGAGGAGGAGGCTCCTCAGACACTAAGAAGCTTGATAGCTAAGACACTACAATACGCAAGATTTTTTGCAAAAGTGGCTAGAGGATAACATGAGAAATTACAGTGGTGCATTTCAAAGAACGGGAGAAATCAGTCGTGAACCTCGCAAGCGTTCCGAATGGTTGGAAGATTTTGCCGAGAAACTAGCCATCGAAGATCAGGCTAAGCGTGGGACAGAGGAGCAGCCAGAGAAGGAACAAGTCAAGACAGGCAGGGCTCCAGTGACCGCTGTAGAAGTTGCACGTCAACGTCAGCATGATCAACCATCTATTTTTGAGATGATGAGTGCAATCGTCTCGGGCAAGCAGCCCAAGTACAGTTCTGTTGAGGAAGCTGTCAAGGATTATCAGCAGCGCACAGGTTTGACTCAGTATCTCCAGAGTAAAGCTGAAGATAAAACTGGTTTAGATGACGCAGCCCAGCAAATTGTTGAAGCTGGTTTGATGACGGAGCAAGGTATCGATGATTTAGAAACAATTCTCAAATTAGTCCGAGAGAATCCTGATTTCAATGATATTGGAGAGGGTGTTTCTGTTTGGGCACACGATCCTGAAGTAGCTCTTGTTAGAAACGAGCCGTACGGAGAAAACCCAGTACGTTATGGAAATAGCGGATGGCTAGTTTGGACTAAAGATATTCCAAAAGATACTAGTACCTTGGAGCCTATCCGTATACCTGGACCTTCTGGGTTAATGAGAGAACGTGGTATCGATGATTTAGAAACAATTCTCAAATTAGTCCGAGAGAATCCTGATTTCGATGATATTGGAGAAGGTGTTTCTGTTTGGGCACACGATTCTGATGTAGCTCTTGTTAGAAACGAGCCGTACGGAGAAAACCCAGTACGTTATGGAAATAGCGGATGGCTAGTTTGGACTAAGGATATCCCAGATATGGGCGGAAACAAAACTGATTTTGGTGATGAGGATTATGCCAAGGACGATGACGACCCAAAAGCCGAGGATAAACCAGAAGAATGGCTGGCTAAAATTGTAGAACTCTTTGGTAACGGTCCTGATGATGATGGCCCTGGCTCAGGTGGCGGTGGTACTCGTCCTACTTTATTTGAAGTTCCGGAAGAAGAGGAAGAAGAGGAATGGGAAGAGGCGGCTACAGATGATTTTCCAGGCAGTCTAGATGAATACATGCTTGACGATGAGGAAAGGGTCAGGAAGATTCTGAGCGGCTCTGAAGCTGAACAGATCGAATTCCTCAAGATGGTTCTAAGGGAAGAGCCTGGGGATATCGAAATTGATGATGATGTTCTCTTGGCGCTTCTCACAGAGCATGGTGCCTCTGAAAAAGTACGTAAAGCGGCTGAGAAGATTGAAAATATGTATGGGCTAGATTATCCCACACATGCAGAGTTTGAAGAGGATTACACGCCCCGTGAAGACTATGAACCTCCTAGGGAGCGAGAGAGGATGCGACTCGACTGGGAGGAAGAAGAAGCAGCTTGTGCTGATTGTGCTGAACGAGGCCCGGTTGAATTATTTGCTTCCGCATTCAAGGATCTAACAGAAAAAAAAGTCTAGCTGAGCATCATCACCACGGGGAAGATGATGCTCAGGAGGATGATGAAATCCCTGAGTTAGTTCTTCAGAATCCGGCGATAGAGCATTTTGTCGTCAATATGATTGATACTAGCCACGGAATTCAGATTCCTGCATTGCTCCAAAGTCTTATAGAGACATTCGGTCGTGATGGCGTAACTCAGGATGTTTTCTCGGACAAAAAGTTATTAAACTGGATCAATAGGCACATGATCGCGAAGCAGCGTCCCCGCGATGCGATACCAGCACAGATCGGTCGTGGTGTTGGTACTCGTATTGAATATCCCGGTTTCCGTGATCCAAATAGAGATCCTTTCACCCTCCTGGTACCTAATAAGGGCGTGTTTTAATTGATCTTCTACTCATTAGTCTGCATATATTTTAGATATACGCATATCTAATAGACAAATGAGGATAAGATGAAACCAGGAGAAATAGGATTCTCCGCACTGTTTGAACAGTTCCGAGATAGCATAATGCGTGTCGATCCTGTGTATTTCTGCGCGAAGTACTTGACGATCGATGGCGGTAAGCCGCTAGACTTGGAAAAGTCAGGATATAAACCTTTTGCGGACATTTACAGGTATATTGGACTTTCAGCAATTGAACCAAATGCCAAACCAATTGTATTAGTTAAGGGCAGGCAGGTAGGTGCAACCACCATGGCCGCTGCCCTTGAATGTTATTTCACTGCATGTGGATTGTTTGGAAATAATCAGCGCCCACCTATGCGATTGATCCATCTATTTCCCACGTTGTCTTTGGCCGCTGCATACACCAAAGACAAGCTGGACCCGATTCTAGGTGAGGCCAGAGCAGTTCCAGGTACCATGAAAACCAATGGACTCCCCAAGTCCTACATGGAGAACGTCATGGATCTGGGAAGTCCCAGTAATAACAACATGCATTTCAAGAAATTCTTGCATGGTAATCAGCTCTGGATTGAATCAACTGGTCTAGATGGTGACCGTATTCGTGGTCGTCAACTTTGCTTAGAAACAGAATTACCAACACCTGATCGTGGTTTTGTCAAATTGAAGGATTTGAGAGAGGGTGATAGGCTTTTTGATGAAAATGGTAATGTTTGTAACGTCATTAAAGTTCATCCAATTCAATATTCTCCAGAGTCTTATCGTGTAACATTTGATGATGGAACTCAGATAGATGCTTGTGCAGAACATCTATGGAAAACTCATACTCGTTATGAGCGAAAGAACGGAAAAACCCTTGGGATTAGGAACACAAAAGAACTCCTTAATACTCTTACAATGTCTGGTGAAAGTAATCATTCAATTCCTGTTTGTGGTCCGGTACACTATCCCAAGCAAATATTAGATATTGATCCGTATCTTTTAGGTTTGTGGTTGGGTGATGGTGATAGATATGGCAGAATAGAGACCGCAGATGTTGAGGTTTTGGCTGGTTATGACCACAGATTGATTGCATCTTCTGTAAACCATGAGAGTAATTTCGGCACATCTAAATCAAATTCGTATAGGGTTATTGGCCTTACGACAGCTTTGACTAAGTTAGGATTGGTTTACAACCCAGGAAAGAAACTAAGAGATGAAGGACGAGGGTATTATAACAAGAGAATTCCCAGGCAATATCTTGAGGCATCTTTTGAACAAAGACTAGATCTTCTCCAGGGACTTATGGATGCAGATGGTTGCTGCGATAAGGATGGTCGTTGTGAGTTTGTACAATGTGATGATAGAAAAGAATTGATTAAAGATGTTCAAGAGCTTATTCATTCTCTCGGTATTAAAACATCAATGTACAAAAAAGAGTCTTGGCGGTATAATGTAAAATACCAGGATAAATGGTCCTTGCAGTTCTATACTACTCTGCCAGTTTTCAAACTTGAGAGAAAGCTTCAAAACATCAAAATTAAACTTACAAAATCGAATAAAAGGTTTATCAAATGTATAGAGCCTATTGATCCAAAACCGATGAGGTGCATCACGGTAGACTCCCCATCACATTTATATTTGGTAACTAAGTCGTACATTCCGACTCATAATACAGCCGATTGCGCATTGTTTGACGAAGTGCAGGATATGTCTGACGTTGCTATTGGTGCTGTCACCAAGATTCTTGCTCAGTCTCGTTATGGTTCTACCGGTGAAGGTGTTCAGGTTTATTTTGGAACACCCAAGACCAAGGCCGGATCTTACTATGAAATGTGGCGGAATTCTAATCAGCAGTACTACCATCTGCGCTGTGAGAGATGCGGAAAGTATTTCCCTCTGTATCGTCCTGATGTGAACTGGGAAGATATTTGGCTCTATGGAATGACTGTCCGTTGTACAGAGTGTAATCACGAGCAGGATAAGTTAGATGCACAAGAAAGAGGCAGATGGATTCCGCTCCAAACAGTGAATGACGATGGTAGGGAACCTGATTACGTGGGGTACCACTACAATCAATTACTTATTCCTAAATTCACAAGAGAGGTTATTAATAAGGCCAAACCGGAACGTAGCCCTATCAACACTGAGCGTGTGTACATGAACGAGGTACTTGGAGAGTTCTATGATGGCGAAGGCGGTACCATTACCGCCGAAGAGATTCGCGAGAAGTGTATTGAGAAAGGCCGCAAGATGGTGAAGTATATTCACCGTGATAGTGGTAAGCGTGTCTATGGTGGTTTTGACTGGGGCCAGAGAGGAATGCTCGATCAAATTGCCGGTCGTGGACGTAAAGGTTCCTACAGCTGTGCGGTTATTTTAACAGTTGAAGGAAATATATTTAATATCGAGTTTGCCACCCGTTTAATGAAGACCGATCCAGAACACAAAGAGGCGGCGGTTGAAGAGATGTTCCGGCGTTACAATTTGACTCTTGCCGTGGGTGATATTGGTGATGCCTACGATCTAACACATAGATTACAAAAAACATATAATGAAAGGTTCTTGGCTTCTCGTGCTCAGCATAAAGTAATTGGACATGTTAAATACTCCAAAGATGAATGGCCGAAGACAATAGTTTTTGAGAAAGATTATTATATTGGAGAAGTTCTTGGTCTATTAAAAGAAGGAAGAATTAAGTTCCCAGGAGGACATCATCACAAAATTTCTTGGTTAATTGAGCATTGTTCAAGTATGGACATCAAAGTTACCAAGGATAAGTCATTTGAGCCCCGTAAAAGGTATGTTAAGGGAACGGGCGCAAACGACGGTCTGATGGCGTTATTAAACGCCTATTTAGCCTGGAAATTCGATATAACTCAGCGTTTCTCAATTAAGAATCCAATTCACATGAAATATGAGCTGGCCGAGAATGCTCGTCCCATTCAGGCGGTTGTTGGGTATATTCCTAGAATGTTCAACGGCCGTGGATGATATAGAGGCTAGTAAAGGGTAACATGGTAGAAATCAACAATAACATAACCCGGGCACAGCAGCTTATCGAACAGAATCAAGAGAGACGAGCACGTGCGGAAGAATTAATACGCAAACGCGCTGCTATCGCGGGAACACCAGAAGTTACCAATCGCATGGCTCGTAGCATCAGTGATGAGCGCCGAGAAATCATGGAAATGCAACTCGACGCTGGCGAGTATCGTGAGCAAGGATCTCAATGGGTGCCGACAAATCACGATGGTTTCGGATCGCAAGATAGACCAATTAAAATGATTCAAACCCAATTGGGTGTGGTCGCTGGTAGTGGTAAGGGATTGTACAAGATGGCAACAGCAGCCACCCCTACTGGAAATGCGATGTCATCTGGTAGTGGTTGGCGAGGTGCTAACAATTCTGGTCGGCAGATTCCCGAAGTTTATTCGCCGTTGTGGCTCAATTCTAATCTCAATCTACCACGTGACCGTCCCACCATCAATGCCTGGGCGCGCAGTTTCTTTGCTTTGAATCCTATTGTACATAACGCAATCACACTGCACAGCACGTATCCAATCGCTAAACTCAATATCAAAAGCAAGAATCAAAAGGTCGAAAAATTCTTTGGTCAGATGATTGAAGAAATTGATCTGATGAACATGGCTGTACTCGCTGCACAAGAATATTGGATTCTTGGTGAGGCGTTCATCTATGGCGAGCTGGATGAAGCGGCCGGTAAGTGGAATCGGCTCATGATTCTCAATCCTGACTACGTACATGTTCAGCGTAGTGTGATTGCTGCTGAACCAATCATCAGTTTGCGTCCGGATGAAAATCTGAGACGAGTTGTGCATGGAAATCAACAAACGGATATTCAGCAGCGCCAGCAACTCGATCCAAGTATCATCGAGCATGTTCGCAGAAATGAGAACATTCCACTGAACAATTTCTATGTTCACCATATGGCGCGTAGAATTTCTCCGTACGAAATCCGTGGAACTGGTCTCATCGTGTCATGTTTCCGCGCTTTGATGTTGTGGGATAAATTGCGTGAATCTAAGTACGCACAAGCGGACAACATGGTCAACCCCCTCACCTTGGTAAAGATTGGTGATGGTGAGTTCCGCCCATCACCTGTCGATCTTGAGCACTTTCGTAACATTTTTGAGGAAGCGCAATACGATAAGGACTTCAAGATCTTCACCCATAATGCTGTCAATGTTGATCGGGTTGGTTATGGCCAGGGTATCTATGATACTTCCAATGATGTTACTCAGCTAATCAAGGAAATTTATATTGGCTTGATGGTTCCATCCGTAATCATGGACGGTTCGGATACCACTTATGCTACCGGTTCAGTAGCTTTGGATGTATTACGTCAGAGATACATGCAATTCCGCCAAATGATGACGGGTTGGTTGAAGCGTAAGATTTTCGCTCCTATTGCGCAGATTCAGGATTTTTATGAGTACGTGGATGGAGAAAAGACGCTGATTGTTCCTGAGGTTGATTGGAATCATATGTCGCTATTTGATATGGATAGCTACATCAATAATATGGTGAGTCTATCTCAGGGTGAAGGGGCCCAGAAGCGTGTGTCATTACAGACATTGTATCGCAGTCTGGGGTTGGAATACGAAGAAGAGCAAAGAAAAATCAGATACGAAGATATTCAGGATGCAATTCGTAATCGCGAGATTCAAGCCTTGGCGCGTTACCCGTTGCATGAACTTAAGTCGCTTGGCCCAGGTGACGAGATTGAAGAAGTTGCAGATGAGCCAGTTCCTGGTGAAAGTCCATATGAGCCTGTGGCAGAAGCAGTGCCTGGTCAAGCGCCAGGTGGAGCACCTCCATTAGGCGGAGCACCACCTCCATTAGGTGGTGGCGGACTAAGACCGGGTGGAGCACCTCCTCCAGCTCCAATTGGCGGCGGTGGAGCACCAAGACCACCAGGCGGTGGCGGAGCACCACCTCCTCCTCCGGGCGGTGGAGCACCACCAGCACCTCCAACTCCACCATAATAACGGCAGCGCATATTCTGGCTTCTTAGTTAGATGAGTGGAGTCTCTATGAACATGGAAAAAGAAGCCCAAAGAAGATCAGCTCTTAAATGGTTGGGCCGAAAGCTAAACCCGATGGAGTACGTCAGGTACTATGGGTCTGAGGCGTATCGCCGGGTCTCTGATACCATTGCCGATATCGATAGTGATATGCGGGAACGAGCCAAGGCGGCTAAGTCTGATATGCGCGCCGATCTTCACGAAGCCCGTATGGCTATGAAGAACCGAGAGTATCCCAAGGTCATGTATTACTCATGGAAGTTGATTGATGCTTTGGATGGTTTGTTCAATCGTCTAGGGGAATTAGAACAGCTCAGAGCAGATATCATTTCAGAGCATTATCAGTCTGATGTGGGTGGTTTGACAAGTACTCAACTATCTGAGATGCAACAAGAGATAGGAGGGATTCCGGAAAACTTGGCTCCCGGTTCCGTCACCATGCCTAGTACCGCTGAATTTCGTGGATTATTACATGCGGTTGGCGCACCCGATCCCAATATTACTAAAGAAGCTTTATTTAGTGAGGCTGGTCCTATTCAGTGGTTAAGGGAGAACATTCCTACATACAAGCAGATGGAAGGTTCTTTGCTAGATCGAATTTTCCGCAACAAAATGGGGAAACAGAAAGAGGCTGCTCGTGCCGCTTTACGAATGGCAGAAAAGTCTTTCAATGCAATGGGTGGAGTATTTGATAAACTAGATAGTTCTAGAGGCGATTTTAGCGCTTATTTTGAAGCGGCACAGAACTACAAAAATTCACTACAGACACACAAACAGCATCTATCTTCTTTGTATCGAGAGAATTTTTCACAGACTGTAAATCAGATGCTTGAGGGACAAGAAGAGGCAGGCGCTCCGGAGACCCCCCCACCCCCAACAGAGCAGGCGGCGCAGGAGCCGCCAGCGCAACCAGAACAGCCAGAACAGCCGGAAGCACAGGAACAACCTGAAATACCTGATTTAGAGACGCAACCCGCACCCCAGGAGGAACCAATGCAGGAAGCAGCAGCATATGTGGTTGATTTAGTAAAGAGAGCTAAGAAAGCCGCCCATAACGGAGATAAAGGAATAGCCTCAGCCCTTCTGGTAAAGGCATCTGAGATTTGCGATGATAACGATGCCACTGAACAGAGTATTGTCTTATTGAGAGCAGCCGAAGAAGTATTGAAGGGATAATGAATCAGCATGATCTCCAATTGCTACGGCACGCCGCATTAGAGCTACAAGAGGATAGCGATGATTTAGTGCGCGTAGCGGGAGTGATCCAACGTATCAAAAACTGGTGGAAAGCACGATTCGATGAGGGTTTCCGCGAGCGTCAAGAAAAAGTAGAGGATGCCTATGATAACATGAAGGGTCCTCTATCTGATCTAATTAAAGAACTACAAGAACTGGATAAGGCATTCAAGAGCCAGAATCCTGATGTAGTTGCTCAGCTTGTGGGTCAGGTTCCTGGTACAATCGCCCGCGTGACTCGTGATATGGGCCATCTCAGTAAAGAGATGCGAGCCGCTGATGCAATGATTCCTGTGACGTATGTTGATGAAAAAGGGCAGGAAGTTGCTAGTGGTACCTTAGACTGGACCTCTCAAGGATACAGGCAAAACAAAGATGTGGTGCAGAAGCTTTGGGAACAGCTTCCAACTGAATTTAAAGAGATTCCTATAGGGCAGAAAGTCAACCGTCCTATCACCGATTTTTCCTGGTTTTCTCGTTATGATCCCAGCAACATAACCGTATCATCAAAAGTCTATAATCAGACACAAGAACAGTTTAGGCAGGGATTGCGGCGCGCCCAAATTCCTGAAGAGGAGATTGATTCCATAATCGAATCTGGCTTTAACGATTTTATGGAGAATCTCAAGAACGCTGTACTGAATGATTCGATTCTTGTTCAGGTTAACTTTCCTGGTGTATCTCAAGATATTAAACGCCGACCATCCAATCAGATGGTGATAGATGTCAAGCCGGGTTTTGTAGCGATTCCCGTTTCTGGTTACGAAGTTCCCTTACACATCGGGTTTGTGAGGTTGAATGATATTGGTGCATCGATGCGGCCCAGGCCAGAAATGACAATGGTAATGGTTCGCACAATTACTATCGATCCTCGTACCGTTACACAGCTCAAACAAGTCTGGAAAGGAGAAGAGACTGAGGCTGAGTTAACCGAGCCTATGATAGAAGAGCCCGAAGACATTACAGAATTCGCTCTACCAGAAGAAGAACCAGAGACTATTGCATCCGATGGACCAATTACCAAGCTAGTCAAGCGTGCGTTAATAAGACAAAAATGTCCACTTACATGTGCAGTTGTAAAGATAAGTGGTCAAACTTTGCATCATAAGGCGCGCTTCGCTAAAGTACTTTCCAGTGCTCTTCGACAAGAAATAGATGCGGAATGTTCACCGAGACATCAAGGCGATGAGATAGAGGTACAGGTTAAAGTATATGGCAGCAAATTTGTAAGCATACCGGTAATTTATGGCATCTCTAAGTATGTAGCTGATCAATTTTTAGATGCGACCAAGGTTGGTGTCGATATCGAGGTGGAGCCTGGTCTATCGACTTTTGGTTTGATGGAATCTGATTTTCTTGATGAGAGCTTTAGGAAAGTAGCTTTTGATTATTGGAGAACTCGTGAGTATTGAAAGTGAGCTGGCTAGTATCTGTAAAGATTTGAGAATGCTTGGTGACGATGAGCTTACCAAGAAAGCTCTATGCGCTTATGCAGCGGCAACGGATACTGAGAATCCTCGGGTTGATCTGAGTTACAGCTACATCATGCGTAAGCTCCGTAAGGGGGATGATGAACGTCGTTTAACATTTCAAAGGACCTTCAAAGAGGCTTTTGATCGTGCATTGTACGAAGATGTGGAAGAGCCAGCCAGTCTTGCGTTGATGGTGGCGATGAAGGCGATCGATTTCAAGGAGGATGAAAAAGAAGATGCCTGATAGATTTGCTGAAGTTCAGAGAGGTTTGTATCGGGGCGGACGACCGTCGCCGAAGGAACTTTGTATGCTCAAAGATCTATGGGGTATCAATAAAATAGTTAGCTTAGATGATGAATCAGGTAAAACTATTCAGCCGATGTGTGCTGATTTGGGATTGAACCAGATTATCTGGGGATTAGGAGACGGTACAGATCCAAAAGTCGCAGCGCTTAAGAAGAGAATTGTTCCTACACTACTCCTTGGTGGGCCGACGTATGTTCATTGTTATCATGGTAAGGATCGTACTGGAATGACCATAGCTATGTTCCGTGTCTATAGTGGATGGCCCATAGGCGAAGCTTTGTCGGAGGCTTTCAAGTTCGGTATGGGGAAAGGTTTATCGCGGGATGTCCGACAGAGCTACTATGATGCGGTAAAAGAATTTGCCCGAGAGCTTACAGAAGATTCAAACAGTGCCATGGATGTAGTGACGTTAACTCGACGCACAAATCCATTTGGTCCTAATGGTACCGGGCTTAATGATGCGACTCTTCCACGCGGAGCGCCAATTGGTCCTCTTCCCCCACATGCCGACCGTGAATTTAGTTTCCTAAGCAGAACGGCACAAGCTCGCCTATATTGTATGTGCAATTCATCCAAGTTATTAAAACCAAAGACATTTTGGTGGAACACAGCTGCGGCAGCGATAGCTAATCCCACTGATTCAGATGGTAATTTATTTTCGGCCGGATTATCAGCTGATACTCATATTGAGCGTTTTGACAACCCATTAGATAAGAATTTAATACATCATATTCTAACTCGGGACATTGATGTTGCGGCTCTTCGTAATGGGCAATATCTGGTGCTTTACCCTGATAGCTTAGTAAACATACAGGAAGAAGGCGATGTTAATGATAATATAATGCCTGAAGTTGGGACGAGAGATAATTCAACTGATTACACATTTGTATATCCTGGAAGTGGTATGGGAGTGGGAGGGATGCCCCCATCTGCCTCCGGAGTTGTGCAATTGCCATACTCCGGTCCAGGACAAGTCTGATAGCAATAAGAAGGCATACTGGTTAGGACCGAATATGATTAGTAAAAAAGCTTACTCAGTGCAGATGAATTTCAATGTACCGGAATCTGAAAAGAAGGTTGCGGAAAAGGCTGAGGAGTATTTTGAGCAGCTTCTGTCTAGGATGGAAGACGTATCCAACTATTTGGATCTTATCTATGTTCCTTTCTCCAAGCATCAGAATTTGGATTCTGAGATGCTTGTTGAGTATAGAAGGACATTCCGGCAGTACCGGGATCAAGTCCAGCGGAAATTCAAGGTGATTATGAAGTTGGCATATAGAACCACAGCCTTGATGAACGAATTTAGCACAGATTCAGCTACAGAAGAACTAATGAACTCATTTATTGGTTCCGTCCGAGAATTAGAGAAGTATGTTGACACATTTGTGTCAATATTCTCGAATCTAAGTAGCCCAGAATTTCGAAATCATCTGATTTCTACTGTTGATTCAGTTAAAAAACAGCTAAATCAGATACGCCAGTTAGTCATGGATCGAATTTTGGATCATATAGACAGTAATATTCTGGCAAAGGATTGGGCAAAAGATCTTTCAGATCGGTACGATGAGCCACTTCAAGAACGAGTTCCATTAGTCGTTCAGCTTTATCGGGAAAGGCAGTTAGCTTTAAAGGAAAGGCCCGAGAGCTAATTGGAGAAATCATGTTGGTAAAAACTGGTGATGCAGAAATTGTTGATGTTTATGACTTGGAAGAGATCGAAGAAGACAAGCGCAAGTCTGTTCTGACTGCTGCGTTGGATAAGGCGAAGGAGCGTATTTCCGACAAGTCCGCATCAAAAGATGAAAAGACTGAAACGGCCACGGAGAATTAATGTTAATCAAGCTAGGAGAGGCGGTCGAGATTAGCCCCCAGAACATCACGTCGATAGATAAATTGACGAGTGACACTGACTTGGACATTGAAAACCGCATGGCCAAGTTTGCACAGGAATTGAAAGTCATTGCTCCACAAGCAAAAGACTTTTTATATTTCACTTGTGTGATGATGCATGCAGCTGAGCGTGCATGCATCAACGATGACGGAACTCCTAAGAAACTATCCACTGGTGAAGACATTGTTGGGAGATGGGAGAAGGTAGGTGAAGATAGTGTAAAGTGGGTCTGTAACGATCCTACTATCCAACCATACAGGAACAATAATCGTGACATCTTCCCTGAGTCTGAACTAAAGGTAGCTTTCAAGAACTGGGTGGGTTGCCCACTATGCCTCGATCATCAATCCCAATCGGTTGATAAGATTCGGGGCGTTATTGTAGATACAGTCTATGATGATCTCAGAAAGCGAGTTATCGCACTCTGTGCTTTAGACGCAAAGAATTATAGCGACCTTGCAGACAAAGTAAAGACTGGTGTAGCGAATAATGTTTCTATGGGCACGGCAGTGGGTCGTGCCATTTGTTCTGAATGTCATCGCGTCGCCAGGACCGAAAAGGACTTCTGCCAGCACATGCACGCCAAGAGCTGCTACGGCGAAGTCAACTTGGATTTGAAGCCTATAGAGCTTTCCTTGGTAGTGTCAGGAGCGGATCCTGGAGCCAAGGTAAAGCAGATTATAGCGAGCGATGTCGCAAGGGCCGCAGAGCTACTTTCTGATTACTTGCAGCTAAAAGAAGCCGCCAAGGGGGTTTCTACGCAAGATTTGGAATCTATAAAGAAAGACCTGGAGACGCTCACGATGAAAATTTCAAATATAGCTCGTGACTCCGGTGAAAAGGATGATGAGAGTGAAGCGGTTGGTCCGACTCACTCTAAGTGGTCAATGGAATCAGAGGTAAGCAATGATCCATCGACTGAATTGAACGCTCCTTCGAAGCTTCCAATAACTTCAGAGCTTCAGAGATCAATTATGGGAGCATACACGAAATTGGCTAGCTTACAGGAGAATTTGCTTAGACTATCTACGAATGAGGAACCAACCATGACAACAAAGAACGCATATTTTCAAGGTACCGAAGAGCCTTCTCCGGGACAGAAGAAGTACCCGGTAGATCCATTAAACGAAAAAGCCAGGTTGCAGGACAAGCACCTTCATGGTCCGGCTCCTTTCCCGAATGTCGGCCCAGTAGATGGCTCGTACCCTGGTGACGAACAGACCAAGAAGGAACTTCAGCGTCTAGCTGATGAGCAGGAGCGGGCTATGTTCCGTGAAGCTGCTTTGAAGAAGGCCAAGGAACAGCTCCAGGCAAAGGGCTACTTCCTGGGAACTGAAGACCCGAAGCCAGGCGAGACCACATACACCCCAGATCCTTTGAATGAGAAGGCCCGTATGCAGGATAAGCATATGGTTGGCGCTCCTCCTTTTGAGGGAGTAGGGGACGTAGAAGGTCTGTATGGCGATGACAAAGCTGAGAAGGAGAAGCTCCTTCGTGCTTCGCTTCGTGCGCGCTTCGAGAAGGTCGCACAGCCAGATGGTCGCATTGATAAGAATGCCTCTCGCTGGATAGTTCTAGCCAATGAGAAGCCAATTCTGGCGGCCACTGTCGAGCAGATTACTAAGGGCAATGCCGATGCCCTTTATGATGCAGTAGCTACCGAGCGTTTCGGTAAGAGTCTACTGAAGAGAATCCAGAACGATGGTTTTCATGCCACCGCAGAGGCTCTGCTAAAGAATGCCGCTCCCCCAGCGGCAGCTCCTGAAGCACCGCCTCCGGCACCTCCAGAGGCAGCTCCTGAGGCGGCTCCCCCAGCGGCAGATGAGCTGGGCGATCTTGAGCCACCTGAGGATGTTGGTGGAGAGGCTGGTGATCCAGCAGAGATTGTCGATGATTTGGGTGCTCTAGTCGAAGAGTTAACGACCAAGCTGGACGATCTAAAGGGCAAGGTCAGTGGTCCTATTGCTGAAGAAGCAGAGGGACTGGGAGAGGTTATACCTGCCGGTGATGAGGAGTTCGCACCTCCACCAGCAGCAGAAGGAGCACCTCCCGCACCTAAGACTACTGCTCAATTGCAGTCCATGCGCAAGAGAGTAAACGGAATGTTGCAGGAGAACATCGACGAGATCGTTCCTGCTCTCGCAAAGCACATCCGCGAGCTTCACAGCGCACGCAAGGTCTACAAAGAAGCTTATGCTTCCATGAACGACAAACAGCGTGAATATCTCAATGGCTTGACTGTTTCCGCAGTCAAAGATGCCAAGGTCATATTAGCTGACACCAACAAGCTGATGGAGGCTGTTGTAAAGTATGCTTACGGAACAGCTGAGTTGGAGAAGCGCGCTGCTGCCGAAGCCGAAGAAATCAAGAAGGCTGCTGAGCAGAAGACTGAGGGTGAAGTACAGAAGCAGGCTGACATTCGTGATATCCTGGACGAAATCGAGCGTGAATACGAGTCCAAGGATAAGGGTCCAAGCTTGGCTGAATCTCTTGGTCTTGGTGCCAGTGCCGGCGTACTTGAGGACACAGGCGACGTGGAAGTGCCGCTACATGCGGTTGAAACAGGAGCAGGAGGCGAACTCGTGGTTAATACAGATAAACTAGCTAGTAAAGAAGCACGAGCTACTGCTCGTGTAAAGCTGGCCCAGCAGGGTCTGCTTGGATTTAACGATCTCAGCAATCAGGCCCACCCAGGTGGAAGCGCTGATGCTGTGAGTGCAGCCAACCTTGATGTCAAGCCATCAGTCCCGGGTTCTGCATTCCACGTATATAAGGATCTCAAGGATGCTATGATGGAGCTGGCTAATATGCCACCTCGCGTTCGTAAGCAAGCTGAGGTTATTCAGCAGTTGGTATCCGAAGGCCGTATGAAGGCCGAAGATGTTGATAAGCTTGTTTCTCGCGGCGTCGATCCAGATGCAGTCAAGTACTGGAAGGCAATGTGGGGCGAGGCAAAGGATCAGGAAAGCAAGGAATTTGCCGATAAGCTAACTCAGGAGCATGCCAAGGCCAAGCAGGCTGAGGAGATGGAAACTCACAAGGCACGCATCAAGAGAGCATACCAGATGGCTAACCAGATGGTTGCTAAGGGATACATCAGTGAGTCACAGGTCGATGCTCAGGCTAGTGATATCATGAAGTGGAACGATGCAGGCTTCGAGAGTTTCAAGGGCATCTTGGCTAAGCAGCCCGTTGTAAAGCAGGCATCCATCCCGACCGTGGGTCTTCTGGATTCTGGTTCGGTAATTCTGCCAGCAGCTCAACCAACCGAGCGGGTTGGTAGCACAGATATCAAGGGCTTCTTCGATGACTACTTCAACAAGAAGGGACTGAAGTTCTAAATCAACTGAGGAGGGCGGGGCTTAGGCCCCGCCATACTCATAAGAGGTTATTATGTCTAAGTATGATATTGCTACAACAATGAATAGCATCATGTCAAGCCCTGACTATCAGGCTATTTTCTCTAAGCCTCAGTTGACTAAGACCGCAGCCAAGAAGAAGGACGAAGAGGAAAAAGAAGAGAAGAAGGGTAAGGCTAAAGCTAAGAAAGAAGAAAAAGAAGAGAAGAATGGCAAAAAAGACAAGAAGGAAGATAAGAAGGACAAGAAGGACAAGAACGATGCTTGCATGAAGCGTCGTGCTGCTCTTAGGAAGTACCAAGCTTGTGTTCAGGGTCTAGTCAGGATCTCTGAAACTCTTGATCGTGCCGGTCTCGAAAAAGAGTCCGCACTTGTGATTCTTGCTCTTGAAGGTTTGGTTAAGAAGGCAGGTCCCGTACCCACCGCTCAACAGGCGTGGACTATGGGCGAAGCTGCTGGTGGTAATGTTTACCGCATGGGCCCAAATCAATATGTTGCCGTTGATCCTTTAACAGATGAAACTTCCTGGCTAGCACCTGAATTGGCCGCACAGTACGAACTTAACTGGCAGAGTATGAGAGGACCAGACGTTGGTATGGCTGATGATGGCGATGCTGATGATGCTAAGGATAAGAAGATGCCCCCTTGGCTAAAGGATAAGAAGAAGGACGACGATAAGGACGACAAGGAAGAGGACGAGAAGGAAGAGAAGGAAGAGAAGGAAGAGAAGGAAGAGAAAGAGGAAAAAGAGGATAAGGACGAAAAAGAGGATAAGGAAGAGAAGAGTGAAGACGACTGTCTAGCCGACGATTCCGCAACTGACGATACTTCTTCTGCCGATGACACTGGTGGTACCTCAGCAGCTGCTGATATTGGAGCGGCTGATGATGTCGGCGATGTCATGGATGAACTATCAGCTGATGATGAATTCTCATTCCTTTCAGTGCTAAAAGGTGAGGAAGAGGAGGAGGAAGAAGAGGAAGAAGAGGAGGAAGATGAAGGCGATGCAAATGTAGAAACATATGCAAATAACAAACCATCTCTTCGGAGTGTTTCTTCAGAATTAAAATCAGCACTTTCTCTGGTTTCTCAGGCAAAGGGAAAAGGTAAAGTTAAGGCTCGGAATAGAGGGACGGTGGTCTTCCCTGCCGAGTCCGGTTCTGTCAAGGACAATAAGGACCACTTCCCAATCAACAACGAGAATCAAGCTCGTAACGCATTAGCTCGTGCAAGCCAATACAGCTCTTCACCACCTTGGTATACCGGAAGTCTACAGTCTTTGGTAAGCAAAGTGCGCAGCGCTGTGAAAGGTAAGTACCCCAGCATCAAAGTAACTGAGAAATCCAAGAAGCCAGGAAAGGGCTAATATGAAAAAGTTTGCAGCGGACATCGAGCGGAACATGGCGTTTCTGATGAGTAAGGATCTGAAAAGGTCTTTGAGTCAGGGTGATGCCGTTGCGCACTTGCAGAAGGCGAGAAACCTGCTTGAGAATCTAGGGCTCAAAACTCATAGTCAAGCAATCAACACAATTATCAAAAGAGCAACTGAAGTTGATGATAGCAATATTGAGGTAACTCTATGATTTTCAAGCGGGGATCTTGTGAGCAGGAGCTTTTCGAAGGGATGCAAGAAGCCCAAGTCGAAGCTGTTGCTGAAGAGAGATATAAAAATCAACAACTATTCCTCGAAGCAATGCAGGAATTAAATGCAGCTGCTGAGAGCTTTGAGAAGGCGGGCCGTGTATCCCGAGCAAAGGAAGTTACACAAGTAATGATGTCATTAGCAGATGACACAAATGAGACGGATGATTCAGAAAAATCTGATATGGACGAGGTAAAAAAGGTATTTATGTTCTTTGGATTCGGCCCGGACGATCTCAAAGGGCTAGATGATTAATCTGGTTGGAGGATAAAATGACTACAGACAGACGAGAGATTGCTAAGAAGGCCGCTAAAGAAGCCGCTCTAGCTACATACGAAGCAGTTATCAATGCGCCTGTACGCAAGGTCGCTGGAACCAATAATTACAGGAATCCTGATTTCAAGGACGTTGCCAAGGCTGCTGCTGCCGCTGCTTACAATAGCGTCATAAAGCAGGCTCAAGGACTAGCGGCTGCGCCTCCTCCACCTGATCCCATTGGTGGTGCGGCAAGACCGCTTGGCATCCGTCTAAGAATGGAGCCGAATCCTAATGCTCCCACTATTGCTACTGCAATGGAGTCACCTGGCACGCCAGTCAATCTAGATGCGGTTGAGGCCGAATGGCCGAGAGTCACTGCCGCTACTGATCTGTTCAGCCCGGAGGAAATCGCTCAGATGCAAAGGGAGCTGAGGACCGCTGGAGCAAGAGTTTAAAAAGTCCAATAATTCAGATTACAAAGCCCCGGTTACGCCGGGGCTTTGTGCGTTATATCTACAATTGTATGCGAATACTCTCGCATCGAGGTGGATATGTCACTTAAGATTGTACAAATCGGCAACTCGATTCCAGTCTCCTATCCGGTTGATTCTGTAGCAGAATTTGAGCCCGGCATGATTGCCCAGTTTTATATGCGAGGCAATCAGATTGTCTGCGGCGTCAGCGATGGTAGAGCACCTTTTGGAATCATAGACGACTTTAAAACGCGAGCTTTTACAGCACCATCTATCGATGAAGAGGTAATTGCCTCAGCTCCCGCTGTGGATATGAATGGCCAGTTAGTTACTCCGATAGATGTTAAATGGGAATTACGTAACCCAAACGTTATCCCATCAAGCTTTCTCACATCCCCAGTTGATGTGCATTTAATTCCGCGCAATGGTGTGATTGTTTTTCCCGCCGGAACGCCACTTAACTTCGACCTGGATGGCGATGGTGTTCCAGATTGTATCAGAACAGTCGTTAGCTATACGTATCAAATTCCTAACGTTTCGGGCGATGATTCTACTGCGGGTAGTGGTAGAATTACTGTTTGGTTCCAAAGAGGAATTTTCCAAACAGATATGTATGAGACTAATCAACGATATCCATTGAACAGTATTCTGTTTGTATCGGAAAATGGGCGGCTTACTACTTCGCAACCCACGGATGAATATCCCGGTGTAGCGATGGTAACAGGACCACCAGTCGCAGCATTCAGTACGCTCGAATTTATGTGGTTATAAAATCCTTAATGATTACAAGTATTTAGCTATGAAAGAGTATGATTTTAAGGTAGGAGCGGGGCGAGTTTGCTCAAAATGCAAGGTGTATAAGACATCCAAGTATTTTTGGAAACAGAGAAGCGCTAAGGATGGGCTCTATTCTTGCTGTATTCTTTGCAAGAAAAATATGGAATCTACGGATGCACGCAAAGCTAATCAGCGAAAATGTAAGAGTGATTGGGTTAAAAGAAATAACAGGCGCTCTCTGGATAACTGGAATAGATGGGATAAGAAAAAAAGAGCACAAGATCCTGCATACAAACTGCGGCGTAATGTTAAAAATGCAATTCTAGCTTCCGTGAAAAATAGATCATTCAATTCCAAATTGAAACGGCTCAAGGACACTATTTTTGACCACCTACCTTACTCATCAGTTGAGTTAAAAGTTTATATTGAATCTTTATGGGAACCATGGATGAATTGGAGCAACCATGGTAGGTATAATCCAAGAAGAAAGACTTGGCAAATTGATCATATCATACCCCAAAGTAAGTTGCCGTTCAGTTTATTTGAGGACGATAATTTTCAAGAGCTGTGGGCGCTAAAAAATCTACGACCACTTGAGACTGTTGCCAACATAAAGAAGGGCAACAAGGTGGCATTATGAAAGTCAAATTCAGACTGGTAGAGTCTGAGAACCCATTCCCAATGAGATTTCCGGTCAAGCCGGGCGTCAAGCTTATGCCCGGCGATGTAGTTAAGATTGTCACTTATCAGGATGATCTAGTCGCCGATAAGTGTGATGGATACAATGCTTTAGGACTTCTTGGTAATAAATGTGTCGGGGATGAGGGGATTGATTACACTATCCAGGCCCAAATCTATCCTCAGCGAATGATAGCTGACGTGGGAAGGTTCGATCGAAAGAACAAAATCGGAATTGGGAGTTCATTGTATTGTAATAAGCGTGGTGTTCTCAGTAGTAAGAAGCCGTATCTGGGTGCGATGGTACTAGCAAAAGTGATTACCCCAGCCAACGAAGAAAAGAGCCATATGCAGATTTTGTGGCTTTAAACAACAACGCATAGCAAGGCATAATGATAGACTTTTTGCCATACCCATAGCGAAGGTGTTGCCCATGATGGACCCGGTTTACAAGGAATTTTTCACCGATCGTCAGACACAGCGAGTTCTCAATAGCTCGGAAGTCTGGCGTAATTACTCACAAGCCGAGTTGGCTTACGATGAGATTCGTGCCAAACAAGCTGAGGAAGAGCGGCTTGATCGAGAAAATCAATTAATGGCTGATGTGGAGGCGGTCCGCCAGAAGGTGGCAAGCAACCCAAAGCTAAAGGCGTATCTCAAGAAGGTGGCTAATCTTCTTGAACAGCAACCAGAGCTGAAAGCAAAGGTAGATCCCAATTTCATCAGGGGTCTAGAGTTGCTTGACCTTGAGGACTAACATGGTGATTGCAAAGTACACAGACAACCTATACGCATCTGAAGTATACCGTGAGCTTGAGCGTCAGGCAGTCCGCAAGGGACAATTCAAGCCTACTGATGAAGAGTTGGTCAAGCTCGCTGCACAACAGATTAACCAGGAAAAACCAGAACCACCCCTCAGTGCTGAGCCATCCGATGATCTAGTACAGGATGTTGCTCGCCTTGCTTATGCCATGCGGCGTAAGGGATTTGTTGCTCAAGCGGAAGATCTTGAGCAGAAACTTCTTTTGTACAAGACAGCTGAGTCTGCCCTGTACAATGTCACTCCTGAGTCCAATATGGATTTCGTTCACTTCTCTCATCGGGATGGTGATGTGGAAATCATCGAAGGTTCTGGAGAGCTTGGAACTGTAGAGACGATTGACAGTCTGGCAAAGAAGATTCGAGATATTGCTGAGAAGGAGCCATCGGGAAAAGCCCCGGGTAAGTCCGCTTCTTTAGAGGAGCTAGCAGCTTTGATTAAGGAAGCTGCGAGCGAATTTGCAAACGTATATAGAACAATCAATGAAAAGATTGATGCTTTTCCTCTGATTAGCGGATTGGGATTGACATTTGCCGGAAAGAATTTCGTCACTGATACGGCTGCCAGAGATTTGTATGTAAAGCTAGCTAAGAAAGATGTGGCTACTGTACAGAGGGCCGCAGAGATGTATCGCTGGATGTTATCAAAGGGGTTCAGAGAACTGACTCATCCCGAGTTTCTAGCGTTCATTCAAAAGAACCTTGAAAATGCCAATCCAGTTAGAGAAGTCGCTAATAAGTTTGGTGTTGAAATCCAATCAATGAATGGCGTCTCGGGTTATACATTTGGTGGTAAAGAAGTATATACACTTTCGGACTTAACGGCAAAATATCCCGAGCGAGATAACTCCAAACTAGCGCAGTTCAATCCGAATTCAATCTATTTGCAAACTCTTAGACTTTATGGTACCGCAGATAAGGGAACCAATACTCCTGTTGGATGGATGCTAAATAGTCAAAAAGCATCTGATTATGCAGAAAGGCTCCGTCAGGCATACTACACGAATTTCAGTGATCCGGCATATGGTGCATATTTTGCCGATTTGAATAAGGCAAATGAGTTAATCAAGGGTCTTCCCGGTCAAATGTACAATAGAGTGAGGGGTGCTAGGGTAAAAGATCCTGGTAAGGTGAGGGATAGATTTGGAGCTATTGATCTGGATAAAGCCTTAAAACCAGTTTTTGATTCTCAGAAGGCAATCAATAACGCACTGAATAGTAACGAAGGAAAATGGACCATTGCAGGTTTGGGAGCATTAGGTTACAAAGAGCATGCAGATACGATTCGTAAATGGGGTGAAGAGATACTAACCACTACGTTTCCAGAGGCGCAGACTGCTATTAGCGGTAAAGAAGTAGAGGTAGTAGATATTTCTCCAGCTTTTGCAAAGATGGATGAAGCTATTCGGTTCTGGAATGAGACTGGCCGTCTTACAAGGGATCCAAATGTAAAAGCAGGGGCTGGGAGAAACATTGATCAAGTAGAAGCACTCCGCACGGCAATCAGTGGCGTTGGTTTGGAAGGTAGCGCTCGTAAGTCCCGTGACCAGTTGGATAAACAATTGTCTGCTAATGATTATGCCAGTTTCCGTGAGTTACTTGCTGATTTGGATACGGTAATAGAGCGAGCCAAAGCTGACAGGGATAAAGCTGTTTACCAACAAGAAGAGGCGAGAGTTAAGCGACAGGTACAAGAAGAAGGTGGTACATGGAGATGAAAAAAAGCGCAAAGCTAAGTGATAAGACCCCATCTGCTTTCACTGGAGGAGCACCTGCTCGCCCAGTAACTGGTCCTGGTGCAGCCCGGACTCGTCCAAGTGGTCGGGGTGGAGTAGCTGCGGCGAAGGCTCGGGGTATCTCTGACAAGCAAGCTAGTACTGTTGCCACTATGCAGAAAGTAATGAGTAAACTCAATACAGAACTGCAAAATACGAGTAAAGCAGAAAAAGCTCTTCAAGCTATCACACCTGAAGGTGGACAAGCTCCTCAGAATTATCAGAGTGCCAAAGCTATTTCGGATGAGGCTCGCTGGTGGGGACAAACTGGCAGGGGAAGTTTGACCCATGCTGATGGTATTTGGGGTCCGAATACTAAGAAAGCTCTCGCGAGAATCAAGCAATTTATTGCTGATACAAAGATTCAAGGTGTCCTAATCCAAGAAGGCGAAGGCGAGCGTCCATATGGAGAAATGGATGATGCAGCTATCATCAAGATGGCTGATGACAATATCGTCAACCTTGGTCGCTTGTTTGATAAACTTGGTATGGATGTACCTGTTGCAGCCAAAGGTCGTGGTGGCTCGGGATTCATTCTCGATCAGGTTCCCCGCGAATTATCAGCAGAAGCTGCTACTTCTAAGGAGCCATGGCCGACGTTTTGGGGTGAAGTGCCAATCACCGTAGGTGATTTAGTTAGTTTTGATCGATTCTTCCAATTTCTTGAAGGTCTAACTTATACAGCTTGTAAGCCTTTAGAGGGTCGAGAGCTTGAAGCATTTGATCGTTCCCACAAAGAGAAAAGAAAGAAGCCAGGCAGGCGGGATTTTGGATTTGCTGACGATGGAGAGATTCAACAGTTAGCTGAAGAGGTTCTCAGTAATTCGATTTGGAAGTTTGCTGTACCAACTGGTCAGTTAGATATCAATGACGCCGAACCAGAAGCGGAACCAGAGGTAAAGCCGGAAGCAGAACCGGCAGAAGAGAAAAAACCGACTATTAAAGAAGAGATGGCAGCTGGTCGAATAAAGGATCCCTGGGCTGGGAAGATAGGGGTTCTTTGTTTCTATACCATCGATGACATGCTCAAATGGTTCTATAGCCGAGCAAGGATGGTTTATGGTCAGTTGTATACATTGAGTCAAGAATCAGCACCACATCCTGTTCGTAAAGGACCCGGTGGTACACCTGTTGGTATCAGTGAACAAGATTTAAGAGCTGCAAATTCTTATTTAGCGGCTGTTGAAAAGTGGCGAAGATTTTGGGGACGTATCAAGCCTCGTATTCTCGAAATGATTCAGGATTCAAAACACCCAGTTGTTACGATTGAGATGATTATTGAAGCTGGTGCTGGTGAGCTTGGTGGTGCTGAGCCAGGTGGTCCTGGAGCAGGTCGTTCTCGTCCAGGTGCGGGCGGAGGAGGAATCACTATTCCTGGCGAGGTAACTTATGATGAGGTTGCAGCCAAGGGACCAGTCGATGAAAATATGCCTTTTCAGCGTTTGGTTGATATTGGATTCAAATTCAACTCCGAGGGTGATTTAAGATCAAGAACGCTCGGCGGTCGATTACCAGATATCAATCGAAGATCTTGGCGTCGTAACTGGAAGCATATCGCTTTGGCAAATGTTGCTGGCGATACAGATACTGAGAGACTTCGAAAATTCCCAACCTGGGCAAGGGTAGTTCGTGAGGCGATTAGAGAATTGTATGCAGATTGGCGTGAACAGTTTGGTTCAGAAACAGATCCTGGCGTCATAGCTCAACAGAACGATCAATGGGCTCAATGGGGAAATACTATCCGGTCGGCGATTTATCGTGCACACAGAGATATGCCGTATGCTTTAGCTGAAGCTGAGGGTAAGGTATAAACGGAGACAAATGGACGGTGAGATTCAGTATGTTGCTGATACATTCCTGCTCGAAAGGACTTTTCAGATCCTCGCTGAACTAGAAGAAGGCGATGGTCCTCTGAAGAAGTACGCTTTCGATCTCGGCTCCGTTCTCAGTAGTATCGGGGATTCAATCAAGACTTTTGTAGGTGGCCAGATTCATGGAAAAGACTCTGGTGGTGTAGGTCGTACTGTTGTCAATTTTTTAGCTCCGGCTTTATTTTTCCGCCTACATCCTCTTTTGGGCATCCTAGTAACAGCTGGTCAGCTATTTGGGATAGATCTGTATTCCATTTACGAGAGAATCATGGGCGTAATTAAGCCCTCGATTGAGGCCGGCCAGCCGGTTAGTGCACAACAAATAAATGACATAGCTAAAACCTCAATTCCCGCAGTGGAG
>PJET01000134.1 GCA_002825515.1 Candidatus Thorarchaeota archaeon MP11T_1
GAAATATAATTCTCTCTACACTTCATGGCTGGTTAAGAGAATGACAAGTGATATTGGTTCTAGATTGAAGGTCGCATCAGTTTTCATCTTCTTGGGATTCCTTATGACACTTGGAATGACTGCTACAATAATACTCAATCCTGGTGGAGGTAATCTGTATGAAATCAGATCGGTCGCGGATGTTATCGCTGACCTTATTGCAACCTCACCTGAGGATATTAGCATCAAACTTGCTAGCCTTGTGTTTGATAACTTCTTCATTATTGGATATGTCAGCATCTTCTATGGACTCTTCCTCATTACAAAGGAACGAGATCGGTTCATCTCAATGCTAGGCTTTGCATTGGGACTGACCACTGGTTTCACTGATCTGCTTGAGAATGCTCTGCAAGTTGCATTGTTGAATGGTGTTCCAAATGGATGGGTGCCAACAGATAATATATTCTCGTCGCTCTGGATGGTCATGTATGTGAAGGACATATCGAGCTACATGGCTGGGTTTGTCTTCGTTGTATTGTTGCTGTTAACATTGAATGCTCCCATGGAGTTACGAATGTCAAAAGTAATCTTTGTGATATTGCTCGGATTATATGTGAGTCTGGGAGTAGTTGCTCTGGTTGAGCCCTCACTTCTAGTATTCAGAAATCTCAGCTTCATGGTTGATCTATTGATCGCATCATTGCTATTCCGTCAGCTGGCTACGAAATTGGGTTAGCTCGATCACATGGAGGGTTTCTGGTGCCTGAACGGCTAAGTGAGAGATACTACAGCGACATTGCTCGTTTCTATGAGGCTTTTGCAACCAGACCTGATGAGTCGTTTTTCAGGGAGATAGCAAAACGCTACAACTCTCCAATCTTAGAGCTAGGAAGTGGAACTGGTAGAATAACTCTCTTACTCGCAGAAGATGGTCACGAAATAGTTGGAGTCGATTTATCACCAGAAATGATCGACATTGCAAGAGAAAAACTTGAGAGAATGCCTGAGGCTGTTCAGTCACGAGTGACTTTTCATCATGAGGCCATCACAAATTTCAATCTCGACCAGAAGTTCTCACTGATAATCATTCCATCAGCTTTCAAGTTCCTCCTAACGACCGATGACCAGCTGGCATGTCTACGATGTGTGCGGAACCACCTGTAGAAGGATGGAGTCTTCATCCTCGACCTCTATCCGGGTGAGGCCTTCGATGATGACAGTGCCTACACCACCTATCCTGCTGAGATTGATGGGGCACAGGTCACTAAGTCTTACAAGTCCATCAATGACCTGAACACCCAACTCCAACGAACAGAGGTGGTGCTTGAGATAACCCATCCGACTGGTGAAGTCGAACGGATTGAGATCGAATCAGCCGTTTCGCTCATCATGCCTCGGGAGGCTGACCTCCTTCTGAGACTGGCTGGTCTTTGGATCGTCGAGGAGTTTGGTGGGTGGGACTTCCGTAAGTACATTAATGACTCGTGGCGAAGAATATTGGTCCTGAAATCGACTGATGCTCCTATGGTGATAACGTGGGATCAATACTGGACTCCAAAGATTTGAGTCCCAGTTTCTTTCTAATAACCCTAAAGCACGGATTATCGTTACAGTTATATCATTAGACCGCGCTGAAGCGTTAACCTACTTGATTGAAGGCGGGAAAAGAACTCAACGAAAGAAACGACAGAAAACTAGTTTCAAAGGTCGCCAATGCGAAACACTTGAGAGTAGAGTATCTCACATCTTTTGCAGACTTTCCGTGTCACTTCGTAGTAGGTTGTAACCAACATCCAAAGGAGTGTGACTAAACTGAGTAACTATCCAACAAAAGATCCAGTGCTTGTGACATGCGGACTACCATATGCAAGCGGTCAGATGCACATAGGCCATCTCAGAACCTATGTACCAGCTGATGTGTTTGTCAGACTCCTTAGGAAAATGCGAGTAGATGTGGTTTTCATCTGCGGGTCAGATACTCACGGGACTCCAGTTCTTACGACCGCAGAAGCAGAAGGGTTGACACCAAAAGAGACCTACGAGAAATACAACAAACACTACTTAGAAACCTTCCCTCGTTTGAATATCAACTTCGATAATTATGCTACTACAGATGACCCTGAAAATCATGCTCGGACTATCCAAATCGTGAAAGAACTTCAGAAGAATGGATTCATCTACGCCAAGGAATTAGAAACCCCTTACTGCGAGACATGTGGTCGTTCTCAGCCCGATAGGTTTGTCCGGGGCATTTGCCCGTATTGTGGTGCTGATGCTCGAGGCGATGAGTGTGATCAAGGATGTGGAAGATATATCGAACCCGGACTAATCATTGATCCTCGTTGTGTGGTCTGTGGCAATCCGACTACCCCCGTAACTCGCACACATTACTTCCTTAAACTAAGCTCTTTCGAAGATTTTCTCAAAGAATATCTTGAAACTGTAGACGGTACGAAGAACGCGAAAAACTATGCTCTGGGTTGGGTTAAGGAAGGTCTCAAGGATTGGTGTATAACACGAGACCTTGACTGGGGTGTCAAATTCCCTGGTGAAGAAGATCTCGTGCTATATGTCTGGGTTGATGCTCCAATAGGCTACATGTCAAGCACAGAGATTTGGGCTAAAAAGATCGGAAAGCCCAATGAGTGGGAACGATACTGGAAACCCGGGAAAGGTCGACTTATCCACTATATCGGGCAGGACATCGTCTATCACCATTGTATATTTTGGCCATCGATGCTGAAAGGCAGTGGCTACAATCTCCCCTTTGCTATTGTGGCTTCAGGAATGGTGAAAGTCGAAGGCCACAAGTTTAGTAGGAGCCGCGGCTATCTTGTTTGGATCTTGGAGGACTATCTCGATAGAGGTTTGGACCCTGATTACCTTAGATATTACATGGCATCCTACACATCTCAAACTAAAGACCTCGATTTTAGCTGGGAAACATATGCTGACAAAGTGAACAATGAGCTTGTGGCTACCATCGGCAACTTTCTCTATAGGGGACTTCATTTCACTCATAAACACTTCAAAGAGGTTCCAAAAGGAACCTTGGACTCGACCTTGAAGAAGGAGATAGAATCCTCAATCGAGGCTATTGTCAGTGCAGTAAATGAATATGAGTTGAAGAAGGCGGCAGATGAAATACTGCGGTTGGCATCAATTGGTAATAACTACTTCCAGTCACAGGAACCTTGGAAGCTTATCAAAGAGGATAAAGTTAGAGCTGCGGAAGTATTATTCAATGCGCTTGCTCTTGCAAAAGCCTTGGCGATCTTTCTTGAGCCTTTTATGCCAACAGTTGCAGAGAACGTGTGGGGCCAACTTGGTTTCGAACCAACAACGGTTCATGATGCAGCTCTTGATGACGCATTGCTTCCACTAAAAGTTGGTTCTAAGCTTGGTAAACCCCAGCCAGTAATATCAAAGATTGAGGATGACCAGTTGGAAGACCTCAAACGTATCATTAAAGACAGAGTAAAAGCAGCAGATGCAAAGCAGAAAGGCGAGGTGAAATACAAGTTGACTCCAATCAAAGAAGCAATCTCATTTGATGATTTCCAAAAGATAGACCTCAGAGCAGGAAAGATCATAAAATGTGAAAAGATTGAAGGCAAGGATAGACTTCTTCGCATCGAAGTCGATATTGGAACCGAAACGCGTACTATGGCTACTGGACTCGGACATCTTTTCAAACCTGATGAGCTTGAGGGTATGACAGCGCTTTTCTTGGTTAACCTCGAGCCAAAGAAAATTGGCGGTGTCGAGAGTCATGGTATGATTCTTGCTGTTGAACGTGCTGACAAGGATGGTGCTTGGGTACCGGTGAAGTTAGATGAGCTTCCTCCTGGCAGCAAAGCCGCTTAGTTCAGATGTTGGGGGATAGCATAGCCTGCTATCTCTCCTTTCATTTTGTTGATTAATTCAGAAACCATTTTTTGTAAAGACACTTCTGATTGCCAGACCGCTCCCAAAGAGTTATATATTCACAATAGTTAATTCTCTTTAGGTCTTTCTGCTTTTTGAGATGATGTGTAATGGCAGCGAAAGGGGATTCAAGATATCATAATGCAACGGGGTACATCCTATCAGGTATTAGAAAACACCCATTTCTAACCCTAGGAGCGCTAGTACTCACAGTCATAGCTTCTCTATTCATTGCCCTACCATTTATTGTTGTAGGGCAGGCGATTGACGTCTTGCGTTTTGAGGGCTTTAGCCAAAATTTCATATCTCTGACATGGATGATCGTGTTTATCGGGGCTGCTTATCTAGCACTCAATTTCACAGCAGGTGTTTTATGGGCTGCAGTAATCACTGGATGGGAACGAGATGCAAGACAAGAGCTGTTTGAATCTCTGCAAGATCACAGCATGGCTTTTCATGATCAAATTGATAGTAAGAGACTTCTCTCAATTTCTATGCAGGACATTAACTGGATTAGATGGTCTCTAAATCCAGGACTACGGATGGTCATTGGGTCCTTCGCGGCATACGGTATAACTGTCATTGTCCTATGGAATCTGTCTGAGCTGTTAAGTTTCATATTGATTGGTAGTTTCCCAATCTACCTCTTTTTCGCACTTCGATATGCAAGAATCGTTGAGCCTGTTCGACGTCAGAGGGCTGAACGGATGGAGAGCCTGACATCTGTTTCACAAGAAGTCTTTAGAGGAATCGAAGTTGTCCGAGCTTTTGGATCAGAAGAGCGAGAGAAAAAGAAGTTTAGTGACACTAGTGTGAATTATGCAAGGTCTGTTGAAACAGAGGGTCGACTAGCTGCGTTCTTCTATCCTCAACTAACTCTTATTTTTGCCACGACAATTGCTTTCCTCTATGGAGCCACACTTTTAGTTTCTGGGAACATCAGTGCTGGAGATTTGATTCAGATTCTCTCATTACTCCTTGCTGTAGATGCTCAGAATTTCATGCTACCAAGGAATCTCCTTCTAATACGAGGCGCATTCGTAAATGCACAACGAATCATGGACCTTCTTAACTGGCGAGACCCTCTAGTTGACCCTAAGAGAGACAGTTCTATTACAAACTTTATTGGGGATATTATTTTTGAAAACGTTTCCTTCCGTTATCCTAGTTCAAACGGAAATGGAGGATATGCCTTAAGAAACATAAGCTTCAGAATTCCTGGTGGCTCACGAGTTGCATTAATCGGTGGACCGGGTGGAGGAAAAAGCTCCATTCTGAAACTACTTCTCCGCTTCTATGACCCGGATGAGGGACATGTGATGATTGGGGGTACCGATCTTCGTGATGTGCCTTCGAATATAATTAGAGATGCAGTTGGATTGGTTGAACAAGATATATTCCTGTTTAAGATGTCCATTCGAGATAATATCGCATATGGCTGTGATAATGTTTCAGATGAGGCAGTTATAGAAGCCGCAAAACGAGCACAGGCCCACGATTTCATTATGGAAACCCCGAATGGATATGATACAATCATAGGGGAGCGAGGCATGACGCTCTCTGGAGGTCAACGTCAACGTCTCGCAATTGCACGAGCCCTTTTACATAATCCTTCAATACTTCTTCTTGATGACTCGACAAGTGCTATCGATGCACGGACAGAGTATCTGATGAGAAAAGCTCTCGATGAAGCAATGTCTGATAGAACAAGTATCACTGTCACTCAGAGATTGCGTACGCTAATTGAATCTGATTTGGTTATGATAATAGACCAAGGTCGCCTAATTGCCTTTGGTCCCCATGAAGAGCTACTTAGGGGATCGCAACATTACAGACAGATTTTCGATCAGCTCCCCGAAACGAGGAAGTTACTAGAACAAATTTCCACTGTAGGAGGTGCTACACAATGAGTGCAGTATATCCAAAAAAGAAGAGAAGCCGTCCAATACGACTCCTCTTGAAACGCATGGGAGGATACTTTTCAGGTTTTCGTAAAATCATAGTTTCAGGAGCAGTCCTAGCAATACTAGCTAGCTCCATTGATGCTATTAGTCCCATCATTCTTTCTCAGGGAATTGATGTTGCTCTTGAACCTAGCAGCGTGATCAGCACACTCATCACCCTCACAATAATCTATCTTGGTCTAAGACTAGCCTCCTTTGTTTCAGGTTCTTTATACACTCGGGTGATAGCAAAAGCTCAAGCAGGTTTCGTAAACAAGGTCCAAGAGGACACCTATTCTCATCTAGTTGATGCCGACCTATCGTACCACAAGGGCGAACAAAGTGGAAATGTTACTTCTCGAGTCACCACTGACACTGATGCATTGAGTACAGGAATACAAGTCATCATGGATATTGCGAGTCAGCTGGTACTTCTTTTCCTTACATTCATAGTATTATGGCTTACTTCCCCGATTGTGGCAATGACCGCACTGATTACCGTACCGGTTGTCATTGTGATGTCGGTGCTCTATGGAACAGTTGGACAGAGAACTATGCTGGCGACACAACGCGCGTACGGAATGGTTTCAGGTCAAATTGCTGAGAACCTAAGTGGCATTCAAATTGCTAAAGCTTTCAACCGGGAAAAAGAAACATCAGACCAACTCTTAGAGCTAAATACTATAGCATACAAGCACAACTTCCGTTTGACTCTTTTCTTCACGTTCCTCTTTCCTACTGTCGGAGCGATGAGTGTTTTCATATTGGCTGCAGTACTTTTTGTTGGGGCTGGGCTTGCTACTGGAACTGCGGCAGTGCTTAGTATTGGAGAACTATTCCTTGGAATTATTCTTGTTCAACGTTTCATGTTCCCTCTATTGATTGTAAGCCTACAAGGAGCGCAGATTCAGGCTTCTCTGGCAGCTATGGATAGGATCTCAGATGTAATTGATGCAAAGCCAGCTCTAGTTGAATCACAAGACGCTATTCCCCTTGAATATTCAAGTGATGGAATTACTTTCGATCATGTGACATTTTCATATGCTGAAGACACAGAAGTCCTAAGAGATGTTAGTTTCAAAATTGAGCCTGGTGCTACGGTGGCAATCGTCGGGGCAACAGGAGCAGGAAAAACCACGATTGCTTCGCTTATCAACCGATTCTATGACCCTCAAAAGGGAAGAATTCTCATTGGTAACCAAGACATCTCAAAGGTTACATTGAAGTCTCTTCACGACACAGTTGCTCTAGTTTCGCAAGAACCGTATCTTTTTGATGGGACTGTCATTGAGAACATTAAATATGGCCGCCCTGAAGCTACGGATGAAGAAATCATGGACCTCTGCCGACTTACACAAGCCTGCGAGTTCATTGAATCCTTGTCAGAAGAATATGAATCTGTAGTTCTAGAGGGCGGGAAAAATCTTAGCTCCGGACAACGACAAATGATAACGATAGTACGGACACTAGCTGCAAATCCAAGAATATTGATTCTCGATGAAGCTACAAGTAGATTGGATGCTTACTCTGAGTCTCTTGTTCAAAAGGCTCAGGAGCGACTGTTTTCAGGAAGAACTACAATTGTAATTGCTCACCGACTCAGTACAATCGCAAATGCGGATAGAATACTTGTTTTTGATAAAGGTAGGTTAGTTGAGCAGGGCACTCATTTGGAATTGCTTCAAATGAAAGGCATCTATGAGTCGCTGTACAAGACATATTATGCACATCAAGGAATACAAGAGTTAGATGAAAATCTTCTCGAACAAACAGAAGTGATAGCTGAGGTCAAAATTACATAGTCTTCAATCGAGACTATCCAGATCTTCAACATTCAATCCTGAGAGCTCAATAATACTATTATGAAAAAACCAAGTGAATGCATCAGATCAACTCATGATTATTATCATCTGGTTTTCAAATTGCATCTCTCTGTCATCATGTAAAGCGTTCTTTTTTAGTCATTATCTCTGACAATGTAAGATGAATTGATTCTATTATTTTCAGGAGCTTCTGAGGAATACTCTCTTCTTTGATCAAACCCGATACCTAGCCCTTTCCCTTTGTATCTAACACAAAGACCAATCCATTATTACCATCGACAGTTAACAATGTGCCATCTTCAAGTTGTGTAGCTGCCTCAACTGAAACTACCGCAGGAATGCCATACTCTCTTGCAACGATTGAACAGTGTGATAACAAACCTCCAGACTCTGAAATGACTGCATTTGCTATAGAAAACAATGGGGTCCAGCTGACGTCAGAGTAAGGAATAACTAACACATCCCCCTTTTCGATCTTGCCAAAGTCTCCTACACCCCGAACTATCTTCGCTGGTCCAGTGTAATGGCCTCCAGATGTTCCAACTCCATTGAGCTCCATTCCAATTCTTTGCCTATCTACTTTGAGTGGCGGAGCATCACCAAAGATTATCTCGGGGAGAACCAAGTCCGCAAATTCATCCATCTCTTGCTTCCTTTGCTCTATTCCGGTAGTCGCTTCCCTTCTTTCAAGCTCGCCATTGATAAGTCGAAGTATCTCTGGATACTTGAGATAGAATATGTCTTCTCTCTCAGCTATCATATTTGAGTTATTTAGCAGAGTTGCCAAGTGAAGAAAGAATCTCCTGAACTGACTATAGCCGAATGTGTAGAGCCTATTGACGAGTTCCCTATACTCCTGATATCGCATCGCTTTCCTATAGATAGTCTTGTTCAACCCTTTCTGATTTAGAACACTCTTGAGGACATTGTTGTTCAATGATGAAGCACCACTAATCTGCCCTGGACCACGCTTAATCAGTTCTAGAATCACTAAAGGGGTGTCTCGCCATGATGAACGAGAGAAGTCATTTCCACTATCACTCAAGTGACCGAAGCGCTCGATGAATTTGATAAGTAGATGACCGAACTCGGTGGTCATAATTTCAGATGGTAATCGATCGTTAGTACTAGCATCGATTAACCTCTTCTTGTCAGCTGGAAGTTCTGCATAGACATCATGTAATTGAGTAAGCATAACTCGTGGGTCTGTTTCTCTCAGTCTATTTGTATTAGGTGCAAGTTGAAGATTCTCGGTGTCAATATCAGCACCGGAAAGCACTCGCTGAAGTAGCATATTGTATAGATTGTTTAGAAGCATTGAAACAATGACCATATAGGATCCATGCTTATTGAGTTCAAAGAGTTCCTCAATATGATTGATTGTTTCTTGGACACTTAACGACTCTAGATCTACAGAGTTAATTCGATTATAATGCACTCTATAATCCCGAATAAACTTCTCAATTGCTTTCGAGAACATGAGTTTTCTAAGTGCAGTCAATATCATCCTTGGCAGATGTACAAAAGTCCTACGTGAAGGTTTGAACATTGGTCTTTCTTCGCCAGCAGACTCAATTCCAGCAAGTATCTCCAGAGCCTCACGAGGCATCCCAAGAATCTCGAAGATATCTCCGATAATTCCCATATTGAAGTATGCGCGATAGTAGAACTGCTTGGACAATTTGCGTATGTCTATAGAATCCGCTGCGCTTCCTATGGCTTCTTTGAAAAGTTTCTTCCAAGAGCTGTTAATCACCGGAATGTTCACTGACCACACAAGTGGTTTAATCAATCCTGGCAAGAACTCGCGAGAGATTCTATTGGAGAACAGCTTGGTGGAGTCAAGAGCTGTAATCGCTCTTAGCTGCAACCAATGTATCTTCTCTCCATCATAACACCACTCCAAATCTAGTGGTGCTCCATATAGTTTTGCTAGTTCCCTCGACTGTGTGATGACTTTCAGAACTATTGATAACCTCTCTTCTCTTTGCTTTGGTTTCTCAATCCAGTCCCCCCACTTGTAGACCCATCTATCAGGAGTCATACCTTCTTGTACAAGAGCATCTCCAAAACCATCAACAGATTCAACCACAACTTCGTCAAGACCAGTCATTGGATTCTTTGTAAATACAACTCCGGAATATATGGGATAAACCATCTCTTGAACGATGAC
Source organism: Candidatus Thorarchaeota archaeon MP11T_1 (assembly GCA_002825515.1). The sequence continues at coordinate 9,846 of PJET01000134.1, forward strand.
ACCCATCTGAATTGGTTGGCGGTTATTTACCGTCCTAATGTAGTCCAACTCATTAACTGATTTGACTGACCTCCAAACACTCTTGATAGCTTCAATGATATTCTGTACTCCTACAACGTTAAGCTGTGTGTAGAACTGACCTGCGAATGAATAACTAGTTGCATCTTCAATATTTGCTGAGGATCGGACAGAGTATTTCTTGCCTTCATGGATGTGTAGAGTGAGCTCTTCTTCTAGATGTTCTAGAATGGTTTTTTCGTCATTTTGGAAAGAATGGTACGCATCAAATATGCACACCAGAGTTTTTGGAACATTATAGCCCTTCCTTGCCATGAATGCCAGATTCAAAGCTTTATTTCCAACAGGGTTTCCTTTCTTTATCTGAGTGAGACCAACTATGAAGTTATTCTTAGTAACTCTGGTTGTCAAGATTCTACCTCACTCATATCTCAGTGCATCTACTGGTTTCAATCTTGAAGCTCGCCACGCTGGGTATAACCCAAAAATTGTACTTACGACAAGCGCAAATAGTATTGAGTTCAGAATCAGACCCAACTCGACCACTGGCCTAATGACGAGCTGACCCACAAAGGTTCCACTCAGAGACTGGGCAATGAAGTCACCAATACCGAACTCTCCTAGTGCAAGGGCCAGGGTCCATCCAAGGACAATGCCAGTTAGTGCTCCGAGGAAACCAATAATGAGGGACTCTGCCAAGAATATCATGAGAACAGACCGGTTCTGCATTCCAATAGATTTTAAGATTCCAATCTCTCTTGTCCTTTCCAGAATCGTGGTCAGCATGATGTTCATGATTCCAACACCAGCAACAATGAGGGAGATCATTGCTACAGCTGCTAGAAACAACTCAATTGATGCGATTATTGTTGATATCGCACTTAGCAGGGCGCTTGGGATAACAACCTGTATCTGATTACTAAAGAGTTCCTCGATTTCAGCCGCTACTTGGTTGATAATAGCTTCATCATCTGTATCAAGCTGTACAAGAATGATGTCTACCACCGTGGTTTCGAAGAAGCCCTCTGCTTGTTCCAAAGGGATGAAGACTGACGAATCAGTAGGACCACCAATGCTTATCGCACCTATTCGTTCCAAAACTCCATCTATGGTAGCATTGTAGCTCTTTGTCTCAATGAAGGTCCCGTTTCGGGTTATCCATGTGATGTTGAGATTATCTCCAACAAACCCTGTCAGTGTCCCGTTGCCCCAGGGATTGTAAATGCCATTTCCTATTACGACCGTAGAATTATCATAGACTGTTGGTATTGTACCATTTGCCGCGATAAACGTGTCAGGATATAGCTCCCCATATTTCTGATAGTCTATCCCTACTACATTGAGTTGGAAACTATGGTTGCCTATCTCCACTAGACACGCACGTTGTATCTGAGCTGTAGCCAATTGAACGTGTTCAATCTCCTCTATCGACTCAGTATCATTCAGATAGACCTCGAAATCAGACTCAGGAAGGAAGAAGTCAATACCCCTTGTAGTAATAATCAATGTATCACTAGAGAATCCCCGTTGGAACTGCATGTCAACCATATCCTGAAAGCCACCTCCCAATGCGTCCAGAGAGATGATTGCTGCAATACCAATGGCGACACCTAGAATGGCCAGACTATTTCGCACTTTCTTCCTCTTGATGGCGTTGAAACCAAATGAAAGGATGTCAACAATCTTCATATCACGACCTCCTTCACAATCCTTCCATCAAGTAGGTGAATCTGCCGTTTGGCGTACTTTGCTATGTTATAGTCGTGAGTGATCATTATCATTGCCACATTGTTTTTCGTATTCAAATCCGAGATTAGCTTCATGAGATCACTGGCAGTCTTTGAATCGATGTTTCCCGTGGGTTCATCCAGCAACAAGAAATCAGGCTCATTGGCTAAAGCTCTGGCTATGGCCACTCGCTGCCTCTCTCCTCCAGAGAGTTCCGAAGGTTTATGCTCGATCCTGTCCATCAGTCCAACAGTACTTAGAAGATCTACAGCCCTCTCTCGTCTCTCATTACGACCTATCCCTTGGATTGACATCGGTAGCTCGACGTTCTCTCTGGCATTCAGTCGAGGTATTAGATTGAAGAACTGAAAAACAAACCCAATCTTGAGTCTGATTTTGGCAAGTTTCGAGTCACTCATGGTTGTAAGTTCTTCTCCATCTATCTTCACAATTCCCTTCGATGGTTTATCAAGACCCCCGATCATATTCAACAAGGTTGACTTCCCACTACCTGATGGACCAAGAATAGCAATGAACTCCCCTGAGTCTATCGATAGATTCACTCCGCACAATGCATCAACAGGAACATTTCCCATCATGTATTGCTTCTCGAGATCAACTATCTCGATGAGTGGAGCTTCTTTGATTGTAGCGTTTTGTCCTGAAATTCAAATCACATCCGATAATTCAGAATGGTAGAAATTGTAGGAACCAAAAAACCAGAATGAGAATGATTATCCCCAATATAGCCAAACCATATTTTGCGGTTCCCAGTGATTCGATACGGGTGACTGTTTTCCTCATTCCCCGAGTTCCTGGTAATAGTGCATCCATCGCTTCTTGAGCTACTTCATCTCCCTTCTCTTCTCTAATACGACGTCCAGCTCTCAGGTCTGGAATCATTGATGTGTACATGACTATATTCACCGCAAGAGCCCAAAGAAGAAGAACTGGATCATAAGTCCGGATCCACAACCATGGGAACATCAAAAAAGAACTTCCAAAGTACGCCAAACCTACATTCCTTAGGACCATCAAACCTAAAATTGCACTTAGGAATGGTAGAGCAAATGGACCTAACCAATCTAACACAAAGAAACTCCCAAAGATGACTGATACACCACGACCTCCCTTGAACCGAAAATAGATTGGCCAATTGTGTCCAATAAGTCCAGCAATTGAAACTAGTAGATAGTAGTATTCGGCTGGATAAAGATAGACCATGAAAATCCACATTGGAACAGCAACTTTTGCCATGTCAAATATGGCGATGGATACTCCTACCCTAGCTCCCCAGATTCGATTAGTCGTATAGGCTCCATGAATTGGCCTGCGGCCCTCCTCCTCCACCTGTCTAGAAGGATGCTGAATCTCTGCCTTTTGTTCCTCAGATGCAAACTTCAAAGCTATTGCAGTGAATGAGATGGATCCCATCAGGTATCCAACAACTGCTGCAAACACAACCTCTATCCAGACCATTTTTACACAACCTATCTTTCCACAGTTGTTATTCAAGCTATTAATAATTTCTTTTTCAAAGAATCAATACTAGACAATGTCAAATGAATTGACTCTCTGATTGTGAGTAGCTTCTGTGGAATGATTTCCCTAATTCTGTTCTCACTGCAAACTGTTTCTTGACTTAGACCTTCGATCAATGGACGTGCAATTTCTGCTTGAACCGGAGTGATTAGACTTACCCAATAGCTACTCAATCTCGGTGTTAGAAGAGGAATGGGGACTACGATTCTTCTTGTTAATCCAGCTTCTTTGACATATGCTCTCATCAAATCTTGGTAGGTAGTAATCTCAGGTCCTCCTATGTCAAATGTTTCTCCAACAGTTTCTGGTTTTTCAAGGCACTTTACAAGATACAAAACCGTGTCTTCTATTGATATCGGTTGAGTCTTTGTTCTGACCCATCTAGGAGTAATCATTACAGGTAATCTGTCAACTAGGTACCGCATTATCTCAAAAGATGCAGATCCTGGTCCTATAATCATGGCTGCTTGGAAGGTGGTGATTGGTGTTTTCGATTTTCGGAGTATTTTGTCTACTTCCTTTCGAGACCGAAGGTGCTTACTCAAATCGTCTTTTTGTTTGCCAAGACCACTGAGGTATACTATTCTCTTGATTCTAAGTTCATCTGAAAGAGATGCAATGTTTGTTGCTGCTTTTCTATCCATCTCCTCGAAGTCTTTCCCAGAATACATTGAATGAATCAAGTAGAACACAACATCACAATTCTCCATTGCATGTTTTAGTTCATCATAGTTCAAGACATCAACATGAACCGTTTCAAGACTTGGATTGTTCTTCCAAGGTTGCTCTTCCAATTTACTCCTAGTTCTCCAACCAGCACGCACCCTATACCCAACATCAAGTAACCTTGGGACAAGTCTAGACCCCACATATCCTGTTGAACCCAAAACCAGAATCCTATTCATTATACTCTTTCCAATATGAAAAACCTGTATCAAATCTTACTATTTTACAAACTGCCTATTGTTTCCTGTAATGTTCTCTCAGGACATTATTAAGAGAGGTCTTTTTTTCTTCAGTAAGCTGACCATTGGACTCCCAAAGTATATTCCCCTCTTTGTCTATCAAATACAAATAGATCGTTTCTTCGGTTACAATGTCAAGAGCATCTTTGAAGGGTTCCTTATCTATATACAGTGTGATTGTTCTTTCTCGAGTTTCCCTTGATTGAATTCCTGCTCTCATTCCACCATCTATAAACCGTCGATATATCGCATTCATTCTTTGGATAGTTGGAAACTCATAATAGTCAAAATCTGCAAGGTTGTCACATAAGGATTCCAAATATGGAATCCAACTATTTACTACACTCTGTTGCCACTGTTGAAATGCAACCATTACAATATTAATCTCTCCCCGAAGTAGAGATGGAATCTCCATCATCTCGCGATTAAGGTTTTCAGCCTTCAATTGTGGAAAAACTCTCATATCTTTCACACATCTAGGATATTAACAATTGTTAATCAATGTTCGCATAGGTATATTTCATAGGATTCATTTTATCTGAGGTACAGCTTTACTAAGAGGAATCGTCATGATGATAAACCTGGAAGCACAGAAACGAATTAACAAGGTGCTTGATTCGCAGACTATTGCAGTCCTTGGGACTTCAAATAAGGATGAACCTTATTCATGCCTTGTCGGATTTGCTATAAGTGAGGATTTGAAAGAACTCGTATTTGCTACTATGCGCCAGCGACTCAAATACAAGAACATGATAGCAAATCCCAGAGTCACTCTCATGATTGATGATCGAGATACACAAGCTAGCGACTTCAATGATACCACCTCAATAACAATTGTTGGTTCTGCAAAAGACATAACTGGAGAAGAACGTGGAAAATACGCAACAATGCTACTGCAACGTCAACCAGCCTTGACTGAGTTTGTGAATACAGAAGATTGCGCTATCATGAGAGTCGCTGTAGATAAAATCTACGTTGTAAGTGAGTTTGAATCGGTCGTTAAGATTGGTGTTTAGTTGATTGGAATAGAAGAAGCCACTATCTTGGTTCCAACATCTTTCTATTGCATTATTTTTAGACGATGAGAATCCTTTAGTAGCATAACATCATAGGAAAACGAGGTGGGCGTCCGCGAAGAATCTTGGTACTTAACTTCCATTAGTACCACACCCAACTGATTCTTCATTGTCGCTCACCCCTTTTGAAGTCATATAATACTTCAAAGAATACAAATCCCTATAGCTTATATGGAGAAATCAGATTGTCTAACTCTCTTTACTTCCTTAGACATGCAGAAACTAAAAGAAACCAGTCTATACCAGTTCGTGAGTGGTCCATAACAAATGAGGGCATTTTGTTAACCCAAGAGTTAGCTAAATCTGAACAACTCAGCGCAATTGATGGAATCATACATTCAAGTGAACCCAAAGCACGACAGACTGCTGAGATTTTTGCTGAGGGCCTAGATGTCCAAATGTATCAAATCTCTGGCTTTGATGAGCTTAGTCGAGAACATGAAGGTAAGTTGACTGATGAAGAATATCGAGATCGAGTTAGAAGAACGCTTACTAATTTAGAGGAAAATGTCATTGGCTGGGAGTCGGGATCTGACGCACTGCATCGTTTCGAGGATGCTGTCAAGAAAATTGACATCATGTTCTATCAAAAAAACATCCTTATTGTTACTCATGGAATAGTGCTAACTCTCTATTTCAGTAAGTTGAAAGGGTTGTTATCCATCGCATTTGAGAGATGGAGCCAGCTAGAATTTCTTGCTTGGGGACTTGTCAGAGAAGGTCGCGTACTTGTCGACATAGTTTAATCACCTAACCTTTTTGAAGGCTATACGAATACAAATCGGAGTGATTTGAAATGACTAAGATCACAAAGAAGATGATTACATCGTTTTCCAAGTTCAAGTCTGAATGGGAGACGGATGCAGGAAAACCAGAGAATACGATTATGCATTATCTAATTGCTGCTCTCAATATTGAGAAAGACCCTGATCTCGCAGATGCGATGATGACTGTAGTAGTATCAAAGAAAGACTGTGTTGAAGATAGTGGGTCTCCATCAGGATTGAAGCTCGGTAGGAGTGCAAAGTACTTCGTAGGCCAGTTCAAACAGAATAAGAACATTGCACGCTCATATGTTGGTGGCACACCTCAGAATGGATATAAAATCAACAATGACCAACTCACCATGACTGTCACCAAAAAACAGGACCATGGTAAGGGTCTGAAGATATTCATTGACAGTGGTGGCAAAGATATGGATACGCCTGTACAACTCCAGCAAAACAATGATGGACACTGGAAACTTACAGAATACAGCTCAATCTGTACTGGCGTAAGAAAGACACTCCAAGAAGAGGGTGATTTCTGAATCTATACGGGTCTTTGAGAAGGCCCGTGTCTTTCCTTTTTCAACTTCTATTCTTTTTCAAGTGTTTTCAAAAGGTGAAACACGTCAGGACAAGCTCCAGCACTTCCTGACTGAACCTCGATATAGCGAATTATTCCTCTCTTATCAATAACGAATATTCCTCTCTTTCCATAACCCTCGTCTGGCACAAAACAATCATACCTGAGTGTGACATCTCCAGGCGGGTCATGGTCTGATAGAATTGGAAAACCAAGATCGTGAAGGTTCTTCGACCATGCATTGTTTTTTGCGACTGAGTCCATGTTAATGCCCAAAACTTGCGTATTTAGTTCTTCGAATTTCGCCATGTTATCTGCGTAGAGCAGAAGGTAGTTTTTGCATGAGTCATTGAGGTCTCCCGGACTTAATGCTAGAAGCACATTTGATTTGCCTCTGAAGTCTGAAAGGCGTATCATCTTTCCATCTTGATCAGGGAGAGCAAAATCAGGAGCTTCTTCCCC